>JBGSSC010000728.1:0-10202 GCA_041737265.1 Terrimicrobiaceae bacterium
CACCTTTCCTTCCAAACCTCTTGCTCCAAGCCCAGCCATGTCTGGAGCCGATTTGATCCCATCAAGCCGGCACCGTCCCACACGCCCTCAAATCTTTTTCAAAATTATCCCTTGATTTGATCTGATACTACTGACCCCATCCCCCTGACCCCATCCCCAATAAAATCCTCTCTGCCGTTGATTCACTTCGGCGGGCCCCTCTCGTTGTTGCCCCTCCCTCCTTCAGCAGCGCGCTGCTAGCTCCAAGCATCTCGGCACCGCCAAGGGTCGGATAGTTACCTCTGTTCTGGATTGCGTAGCTGCCGCCTTGTGCCGGGGAAAAATCGGTCGACCATGAGGATATCGGATGCGACGAAAAATGGAAAGATGCAGGAAGGATAGTTCTCTGGGACCGTTCCAACCTTCTCCTCCTTTGAGGGCCTGGCCGTCGCTGCGCATCCGTTGCAGGCGTGAGGTCCTCTTCTCCAGCCCGGCCGACCTTCGGAAACCAATGGCGAAAATTCAGGAATTCAAGGAATCAGGGGATTCCAAACTTTTGCAAACCCAAAGCCCTCAAAATCCTTAACGTTCGCTGTGGCAAAGTCGGTGACGCCGAAGGCTCGGAGGCAGAGGGCAGTGCGGGTATCGTAAATGCTGCGGCGGGCGGTCCCGGGAACGGCGGCTTCCTTCCAGAGCTCGGAGTGGAGTTCGCGGCTTATGGGTGGGAAGCCAAGAATTTTCCAACGTGGATGCTGACGGTAGCTCTGAACGACGGCCACGGCTTCGGGTGCGCTGAGCGGTTCGGTGAGGACGGCGGGGTTGCGCAGCAGCAAATAAAACTCGGTGAGCACAAACTCACTGAGCGCCACTTCGTCACGATGCGACATGGACCCGATGAACTCGCGGGCAGCAACATGGTGAGGTGACGCCTCACTGAAGCTGTAGAGCAGAAGATTCGTGTCGATGGAGAGCATGGGGATTCAGGCCATGCGGGGATCACCGTCGGCGAAAACAGCATCGCGGAGTTCGTCGGCGCTTAGGCCTTTCCACCCCACGCGATTGGAGGTGGGCGGCGTCCAGGGGGCAGAGGTTTTGCCGGATGTCTCGGAATACACCTGAAGCAATAACTCCGCACCACGCCGGAAGGTCTCTGCCAAGGACCACTCACGCTGCCTGGCGAAGGCTCGAATCTCCTGAAATAGCTCCTCCGGGACTTGAATCTGGGTCTTTGTCACGATGGAAAATATACTACGCCATCAAAACGATGTCAAATCGGATCCTTGGCATAAATTCCCCCCAGCGCAAGGTTCGGATCCTGGCAGAGGGATCGCGGGGTCAGTCCGAAACGCGCCCCCGCAGCTTCTTGGTTTCACCGCGTTTGCGTTTGCCTTCCACCAGCTTGCGTTTGGTGCCGCGCGAGCGCTTGGCCTTTTGCCGCCGGGTTTTGGCGAGTTCCGCCAGACGCTGCTGACGTTTCTCTGCCCGCTGCTTTTCGAAATGATCCAACAACCGCTCCAGGGCGAGTTTGCGGTTGGTGAATTGCGAGCGGCTGTCCGAGGCCGTCACCGATGTGCCGGTGGGCAAGTGTCGGATCGTGCAGGCCGTGCTGACCTTGTTGACGTTTTGACCACCGGGCCCGGACGACCGTGCAAAGGTCTCGACGAGATCCTCTGCGCGTATGCCAATTCGGGCCATGCGTTCCTCAAACATCCTCTGAGCTTCAAGGGAGGTTCGCCATTTCGCAAGGAGTGTGTTTGGTGGAAATTTTGAGTGAGGCGGGATCACCCCTCGCTGGTTTTTCAACTGCGGGATCCAGGTCCTGGCCGCCGTCGTGAGACGGTGGCCTCCATTCGGTCGATTCACCGCGCCGTCACGGGCGCGGCTACGGGGAAGAAGAAAAAATTTCCCCTTGCCAAGGAAACTTAAAAAACGTATAGAGTTTCCTACGTGAACTCTTCAGATAACCAAGCCCGGATTGTGGAGGGGGCCGCGCGCCTTTTTTTTCCTGCGGGGTTCCACCGGGTATCGATGGACGATTTGGCGGGGGATTTGGGGATGAGCAAGAAGACGATTTACAGTCATTTTTCGGGAAAGGAGGAATTGCTCCGGGCTGTGCTGGAGCGGCATACCGGGGAGGTTGAGGCCGGGTTGTTGCCCTTGATGGCCGTCCGTGAACCCTTCCCGAACAAATTCCGTCACATCGTTCATTTTCTTCATTCACGGATGAATGTGGTTGGCGGGCCGTTTCTCGAAGATATCCGGCGTCACGCTCCGGAGTGTTTCCGGATCATTGAGGATTTCCGCGGCCGGGCGATTCCTCTGTATTTCGGGCGATTGTTTGATGAAGGAGTGAAGGGCGGGTATTTGGAGGCCGGGGTTCCGCGGGAGATCCTGATGCGGATTCTGGTGCAGTCGATTCAGAGCATTCTGCGGCCGGAGGTGATGTCTGAGCTGCGGCTTCATCCTGCGGCCGCCTTGGATCAAATCCTCTCGATTCTGATGCATGGCATATTGACTCCGGCGGGTCGCAAAGCTCTTCGCACAAAATGAAAAAGATTCTGCCTCTGATCATCCCGATTCTTCTGATTGCGGCAGTCACGATTTATTTGAACCGCAGCCGTCCGGTTGAGGCTGAGGGAGTTTATTCCGGCTACGCGGAGGGGGACTATGTTTATGTGTCGTGCCCCCTCGGAGGGGAGTTGCAGAACCTCCCGGTTGCGCGGGGGGATCAGGTGAAAAAGGGATCTTTGCTTTTTCTGCTCGAGCGGGAGGAGGAAAAGGCGGCACGCGCTGAAGCGGAGGAAACCCTTCGCGAATCCCGCACCCGTCTTGACAAGGCGCAACTGGACTTCAACCGGGCAAAAAGCCTGCGCGACAAACGTGTCACTTCCCCGGAGGATTTTGATTCCGCGCAGCAGACGCTGCTTGCCGCCCAGCACGCGACGGCTGCCCGGGAACAGGCGCTCGAGCAGGCCGACTGGCGCTACAATCAGAAAGAGCGCAACGCTCCTGTCTCAGGGCTTGTTTATGATACGTACCACAGGCCGGGGGAATGGGTTTCCCCGAGTTCGCCGGTGCTGTCGCTCCTGCCGCCGGAATATATAAAAGTCCGCTTTTTTGTTCCTGAGAGCGATCTGGGAAAATTTGCTGCCGGCCTTCCTGTGCAAATCCACATGGACGGGCTTCCGGGTCCGCTTCCCGGAAAGGTCAGTTTTGTTTCGCCCAACGCCGAGTACACGCTTCCCATTATTTACAGCCGCGAGAATCGCAACAAACTCGTATTCCTTGTTGAAGCATCGCTCGAGCCGGAACATGCCGTGAAACTGCATCCCGGCGCGCCAATCGAGGTGCACGTTAAAGCCATGTCCCATGAACCCGGAGCCCCTGGCAATTGATGTCCGGGGGATCACCAAGCGCTTTGGTGATCATACCGTGGTGGACGCCTTGGATATGCAAGTGCGGCGTGGTGAAATCTACGGATTCCTCGGGCCGAACGGCAGTGGCAAAACCACCTTTCTTCGCATCCTCTGCGGACTCCTGAAACCCGACGCGGGCAGTGGAACCTGTCTGGGGTTCGATGTCCTTGAGCAAAGTGACGCGATCAAGCGGCATGTCGGTTACATGACCCAGAAATTCAGCCTCTACGATGATCTCTCCATCGCGGAAAACCTGAGGTTTGTCGCCGATATCTACGGAGTGCGGAACGCGAAATCCGCGGTTACCCGAATGCTGGAAACGCTCGGGCTTGAGGGCCGGGGAAGCCAGCTTGCAGGCCAGCTTTCCGGTGGATGGAAACAACGGCTGGCTCTCGCAGCCTGCCTCATTCACGAACCCAACCTTCTGCTCCTCGACGAACCCACCGCCGGTGTGGACCCCAAGGCCCGCCGGGATTTCTGGGACGAAATTCACCGTCTTGCCGCGGGCGGTCTCACGGTGTTGGTCACGACCCACTATATGGATGAAGCCGAGCGCTGCCACCGTCTGGCCTACATTGCCTATGGGAAGCTCCTTGCCCGCGGTGGAATGCGCGAAGTACTCGCCTCGGCGGGTCTTTCCACATGGGAAGTCTCGGGTCCGAAACTCAGTGCCCTGGCCCAGGAACTGAAAAAGGTTCCGGGCGTCGAGCAAGTCACGGCTTTTGGCAGCAAGCTTCACGTCAGTTCGCGGGATGCTGACACTTTGGAGCAGGCGACAGTTCCCTTCCGTCAGGCCCCATACAAATGGCAACGCATCGAGCCCGGTTTGGAGGACGCATTCATTGGCCTAATGCAGACATCGGAAGACAATTTCAGCGCCAACAAGCCGGAATCCTCGTGATGATTCCTCTTTCGTTCAGTTTTCACCGGTTCGCCGCAATCATCCGCAAGGAATTCATCCAGATGCGCCGCGACCGGCTGACTTTTGCAATGATGTTCGGGATTCCGATCATTCAGCTCGTTCTCTTCGGATATGCCATTAACACCGATCCGAAAAATCTGCCTGTGGCCGTTCTCGCTGCGGATAACAGCCCGTTCGCCCGCCGGTTTGTCCACGCCATGGAAAACAGCGGGTACTTTGAGGTTGTCGGACACGTTCAAACCGAGGAGGCGGCACGTCAGGCGCTCGCGCGGGGAGAAGTTCAGTTTGTCCTGAACATCCCCGCGGATTTCAACAAATCCCTTGTCCGCGGGGAGCGTCCCGCCCTGCTCGTCGAGGCCGATGCGTCCGATCCTTCCGCAGTCAACTCCGCTGTCCAGGTCCTTTACGAAATTGCGCGGACAGCATTTGACCGGGATCTGGGCGGTCCGCTCGGGGACCTGACATCCCGTCCGGGGCCGGTCGAGCTCCGCATCCACCTCGCGTACAATCCGGACCGCATCACCCAATACAATATTGTCCCCGGCCTCATGGGGGTTGTGCTTACCATGACCATGGTCGTCATCACGGCACTTGCGGTAACCCGTGAGCGCGAGCGTGGCACCATGGAAAGCCTTCTGGCAACGCCGGCTTTGCCGCTTGAGGTCATGACCGGGAAAATAATTCCCTATATCCTCGTTGGCTATGTGCAGGTGAGCGTGATCCTGATGGCTGCGAAAGTGCTGTTTCACGTGCCGATGGTCGGCAGCTTGTTGTTGTTGTATCTCTCGGCGCTCTGCTTCATTGCCGCGACGCTGGCGGTGGGCATCACCATCTCGACGCTGGCAACGAACCAACTTCAGGCCATGCAGATGTCCTTCTTTTTCTTTCTTCCCTCGCTATTGCTCTCGGGATTCATGTTTCCCTTTCGTGGCATGCCCGAATGGGCCCAGGCCATCGGCAGCGCACTGCCTCTCACCCACTTCATTCGTGTGCTTCGCGGCATCCTTCTTAAAGGAAACACCTTCCCCGATGTCTGGCCTGACCTCTGGCCGATTCTCGTCTTCGGATTGGTGGTTATGATTATTGGCGCATTCCGGTATCGAAGAACTCTCGATTGAGAAGCGATCCGGGCGTCAAGAAGGGAGCTGCTCCCATCGGCCTCCCGGCAACACGATCGAAGGTCCTATAGACAATGGTGCCGGGTCATTTCAAAACGTAAAACAGAATATCGTAGGGGTCTATCGTCACTGACTGGTTGCCGGATGCCCCTCCCTCGGGAGCTTTTTCCATCTTTCCCTCCTCATCCATCCGGTAAAGAGTCCGAGGCTTCTTATCCAGTCCCAGGGCATCCGTTCCCCAGTCGAATGTGACAGGGGCGTCGGAGATATTGGTGAACACGACTGCAATGCTGCCATCCTGATGGCTGCGTGTAACGCTGTTCAGCACTGCGGGAGCCATTACTTTGTTCGCCTCGGCTGCCTCGGTGTATTCAATGTCCGGTACCGGCAACTTCAGTGGACGCAAGTACTCGCCAAAACGCAAATGCTCGATTCCATGGGTCAGAATATTCGAAGCCTTTTGAATATACCGCTTCTCCTCGACTCTTTCCTTTGGATTGTTCCAAAGCTTCGCCGAGCCATCGCAGAAGAACCGTCCGAGCACATCGCCGTCGACGAACAGCCTACCCATTTCCGCGATGTTGTCCCTCGTCTCGCCGGACATTCTGATGTTTCTGCCATAGCCGATACTGTAATCCCCCCAGACGGTGCGATAAATCGGGATATAATTCTTGTAGGAGTTGAGAGCGTAGAGGCTCACTTGCACCACATCGCGAAATGCTTCCACAGGGTCTTCGGAGGAAAGGACAGCCTCCGTGTCGATCTCGTGCATGGCTTTTGTAATACGCTTTGCCATCCGTCTTTGGTCGGCAATCACTTGATTGCCTCCTCCGGCGCTCTGTCCGGGAAGCTTGGCGAAGTTCTCGGTTTCGCCCTTCCCGAAGCTGTCAAGATACACTCCCCGGAATCCGCCTTTCACGGCAATGAGGGCCAAATCCACCATGCGCTGTTGCCACCAATCGGAACCCCTGTTCATGGCATACTTTCCACTCTCCTCAGTCTCCACTCCGTAATAAATAATACGGCCTCTCCGATCCTTTGCGGCGTTGGCCTGAGCCTGCTTGACATCCTCCGCTGAGATTCCGGGGAATTTGGAATTATAGATAATGGACTGGAGGTAGGCCAGAAATTCGATATCGCGCTCTGCCATGGTATCCAGCGCCACTTTGACTTCCTGGGAAACCGGCAGCATATGTCCGTGGCCCGTTTCCATAAGCCCCTCCTTGGATTGGCCGACTTTTTCTCCGAAGGGCGCATACCAAATCCCGAAAAATTTCTCATCTTTCAGTAAATTGCTGATCGCAATCCCTGCGGAAACATTTTCTTCGACGGTGCGTTCCGGTTTCGATGTCGAAAATCTCAGGCTGATGGGAGCCTTCTTGATCCAATCTGGCAGATCCTTCCGGTCCTGGAGGAGGCCTTTGGAGGCCCATTCCTGCTTGATCCACCAGGCGCGATAAATCCTCGCAGCTGTCCACCAGTCGCCTTGAAACGGTGCTGTCACCACCTCATACGGGGAAGCGAAGCCGGTTCCAGGGAGTGCACGGTCCGCAGGGAGGTGTTCTGCCTTCAGGACCACAGAGATCCACTTCGGTTCGTTGGCGTAATGGAACACCTTGGAGTATCCCTGGCCATCCTCGGTCGCGTAATACAGGCCCCTGTTGCTCACATCCCCATAGGGGGCCATGAACTGAAATTTTGCGCTTGGGCCGGGGTAGGGAAGGCCCACGCCGGCGCGTGCCTCCTTCGGCCCGTAAGTCCTCAGAACTCCTCTGCGGACGGGGAGCACGATCCGGTTATTGTCGTCCGAATCGAATGCCGGTACCGCGATGATCGGACAAGAAACGCTCCATATGCTGAAGTCATTCTTTTTGTCGTTGGGAACATTTGCCTTCCACCGGACTTCGGGATCTCCGGCTTTCAGGCTGGCTTCGATTTCCAGAGGGAACCGGCTCTCACCGATCTTGACTTCGGACCAAACAAGCCGGATCGCGGCCTCCTCATCACCGGTCTTGAAAAGAATCTCGGAAGGAGAAAAATTTCGCGAGTCGGTGGCAACCGGCTTTTCCTCGCTGGGGAACATGATTTCAACCTGCCAGAGCGGGGAGATGACCTGTCCTTCCGGTGCGAGATTGGACCCGGCCGTCCAGCCGTCCTTGCCGTAAATTCCCGCCAGATTGCCGGTCTTTTTATCAAACAGTAATCCCGTCTCCTGATTGTAAATTCCCGCGTAGGTCTCATCCTCGTACTTCCCTGGCTTGGTTGCTGATTCCAAGAGGGACTTGAATTCTGCAGGAATCCCCCCTTTCAGGTCGGATGAAGTGTTCAGGAAACAGGCTGCCGTCAGTAACGCCATAAGAGTTGGGATGTTTCTCATTTCGGTGTGGTTTGGAAATTCAATTCAATAGTTCGATAGCTGACATGAATGCAACCAAAAAATCGTCCTTTCTATCGGAGCAGGCATTACGTCAAGGTTCCACCTGGTGGGGCGGCCTGGGCACCAGGAGGGAAAACTCTTCTTGATCATTTTTGTTTTCTTTATTGATACGATGACATATTTGAAATGAATGAATATGAAAAGCCGGAGGCCACGGGCCAGAGTCCGGGTGAGAGATCTTCCGGGCTTTCGAAAAAAATTCCTGATATGACCCCGCCGCCTGCGCCGGATTGGCGTCACGATGTTCTTGCGGCGTGTGGGTATTGGGAGCCGTTGGCCTTCCTCAGGCGGCGTGGCACCACCACCCGGGACGACGAACAGCGCTACCTGCAAGTTCACACCGAAGCTCTGGCCGGCCAGCTCGCCGGCCTTGGAATCAATGTTGCAATTTGGCATGGCTACAAAGGGCTGGGAATCGAGCATGAGCGGTCAGAAATGGAACTGACCAGACAGTTCGGTGAGCATTGCCGGCGGCATGGCATCCTCCTTGCGACCTACTGCAATCTCGGAACTTTTTTTGCGGAAACTTTTTTTGCGGAAACGCCCGAAGCAGAGCAATGGCCCGCAATCGATGCTTTCGGGCAGCCGCAGGTCTACAGCGAACTCTATCGGGGGTACTACCGCTTCCGGCCATGCATGACCCAGGAGGCGTATGTTGAATATGTCCAACGAGCCGCACTCACCCTCATTCGAGACGTCGGCAGCCAGTGGATTCATTTCGACAACAACGCGACTGTCCCTTGCTACACCCCAAGGTTTCTCGATCATTACCGCCGCCATTTGCGGGAGAAGTACCAGACGGAAACCCCGGAAGGACTGGCGCGGTTCCGTCAGAGGTTTGGAGTGGATGATCCCGACCGGATCGTCCTGCCGCGCGGCAGTTATCGGATGCCGATCGACACACTCACCGCTGCGCGGGAGCCGAATCTGCAGGAGTGGATCGGTTACCGGTGCCAGTTGTTGACCGATGCCTGGGCGAAGCTTGTGGCGGCGATCAAGGACGAGAATCCTGGAGTGGCGGCCGGGATGAATCCCCCGATGTTCGGCGGTCAGTTTTCTCCCATGGTCTGGGGAGTGCGCGTGGACGACCTCGCTCTCCATGGAGACTTCCTTTATGCCGAGGACAGCCTGAACCCCGGCGTGGACGACGGCGACAAGCTCATCGGCTATTTCGGCAATTACAAATTCGGCAGGGCGGCAGGACCCCGCATTATGATTCACCAGCCCGGAACCAACCTGGCCATGATGGAGGCGGCCGTCTTGAATCGCGGGTGCCTTGGCACACTCGCTCACGCGGATAAATTGCCTTCTCCCCGCTCCCCTTCGATTCGAACGCTGCAGTTCATCCGCAGCCATGCCGGATGGTTCACCCGTACCCGGACGCTGGCTGACGTGGCGGTTCTCCGCGGCCGGGACTCCATGGTCAATAACTGGCAACAAACCTGGCAGAGCACCATTTTGCTATGGCAAGTCCTGCAGCGCTATGGCGTGCAGTGGGACATGGTTTTGGAAAACGACCTCTCCACGCTTTCCCAATGCCGCCTGCTCATTCTGCCGGACTGCATCAGTCTGTCAGACTCCACGCTGGAACAAATCCGGGACTATGTCGCCCGGGGCGCCAAGGTTCTGGCCATCGGACAGGCGGGCCAGTGCGACGAGTGGGGGCGCTCGCGAATGGGGCCGGTGGAAGGTCCCGACGCCGAAATGGACGAAGAGTTCAGCCAGTTCCACGCATCCGAAAACACATCCATGGGATTGTTCGCGCGGTCGGCGGACGACACCCGCCGCGTCCTCCATTTCGATGAGTTGACAAGCTCACACCCCTTTCATTGGAATCCTTGCGAAACGTGGATCCCCCGTATTCATCGATCGTACTGGCACTTTCCGCTCAACGGAAATGATTTGGCTGCGGCGATCCGGATGTGCCTCGATGACGCACCGTTGCTGATGTTTGAAGAACCTGGATTTATCGTGCCGCAGCTTCTCCAGGACTCCGAAGGCCTGGCCCTGCACCTTCTCAACTATGCTTCCGGGCAATCAACGGAGACGATGCAAATCCGGCTTAATCTGCCCATTTGCAAAGCCGAGACCTTTTCGCTTGATGACAAAAATCTCAGCCCTGTAAGCATTCGCACCGAAGCAGACTCAACGCTGATCACGATTCCGCCATTCACCGACTGGCGTGGGTTCCGGCTTCAACCAGCCTCCCGCAATAAGGGTAATGCGCTTCCTCAGAAGGGGATTCACCTATCATGATCGCGATGAGTTTCTGGAAAGCATCCAGTGCAACGCGTTGATAGGGGCACTCAAAATAATGAATCCAATCGGGC
>JBGSSC010000766.1:0-3056 GCA_041737265.1 Terrimicrobiaceae bacterium
CCCGCCTCAGCCATCAAGCCCTGCCCGGCAGCCCCCGCAACGCTGGAGCGCTTTCTCGTTGAGCGTTATGTGCTTTTTTCAACTGACCACTCGGGACGGCTTCATGCCGGACAGGTGGCACATTCCCCCTACCAAATTGAACCTGTAAAAATCCGTAAGTGGTCGTTTCTTCCCGCCGTGGCCGATGGTTTTCATGACCCGGACAGACCTCCGGATCATGCCTTGATTGCGTGTGACGTGGATGTGCATGCCTGGCCAATCAGGAGACATGGCTCCCCTTCCCAACCGGGGACTGGTGGAGGGACCGGTTTTCATTTATAGAATTTTCATGCCCCGTATCCACATTCCAAAGACCGCCGCTTCCTGCCCGCTGGTTATCGAATCACCCCATCCATGAGGATTGGCCTGATTCGCAGGGGATTCTCACCCACGGGAGGTGCAGAAGCCTATCTTTTACGTTTGGCAGAGGGCCTTGCCGGCGCTGGTCATGAGCCCGTTCTTGTCACGTCCGGAGACTGGCCTTCCTCAGCCTGGGTCCATGGGGAGATAATCCGTCTTCCGGGCGCAACTCCCACCGGCTTCGCAAAGGCGTTTTTGGAGACAAAACACCGGTTTGATGTCAGCCTGAGCCTTGAGCGCACGCCCGGGTGTGATGTGTTCCGCGCTGGTGACGGGGTCCACGCAGCATGGCTGAAACGCCGGGCGGCTTTTGAACCGGCATGGAAAGGTTTTTTTCGACGATGGAATCCCAAACACGGGGCTCTCACAATTCTTGAACGCAAAGTTTTTGAGGGCACTCCCTTCATCATCGCCAACTCGCACATGGTCGCCAAGGAAATCACGGAGTGGTTCGGGGTTCAACCGGCACGGATCCGTGTGATCCCCAATGGAATTGGGCAGGCGCTGCCGATGATGGACAAAGTGGCAGCCCGGGCAGCTCTCGGAATCGACCCTGGCATCTATTGTGCCCTTTTTGTGGGCACCGGTTGGGATCGTAAAGGGCTTGATTTGGCCGTTAAAGCCGTCGACGCGCTGCCGGGTCATGCCATGCTTCTGGTGGCGGGCCGCGGCGATCACCGCGGGTTCCAGGGAAAAACCACCAGGTTTCTTGGCCCGACCAAAAACCTGCCGGCGGTTTTTGCCGCAGCGGATGTTTTTGTGCTGCCAACCTACTATGACCCCTTTTCAAACGCTTGCCTTGAGGCTCTGGCCGCGGGTCTACCGGTTGTGACCACCACCGCCAACGGCTGTTCGGAAATTCTTGTGGAAGGGAAACATGGCAGCACGGTCTTACCGGGCCATGTGCCGGAACTGGTGGCGGCGCTGAATTTTTGGAGATCAGCTAACAGGGAGCGGGTTGCAGCAGACTGCAGGCAGCTCGCTAATGAGTATTCTTTAGGTAAAAATACGGCCGCGACGATCCAGGTGCTTTTGGAAGCCGGTCACCGCCAACCACTGGCATGAATCAACCGATTTCCACTCTGGAGAAGATTTTTTTCGCAAAAAGTCCTCCTTTTTTCCCGGGGCATATTTCCATCCTGCTTGTGTCCCGCACCATCCTTGAATAGGGATGGACGGAGGCATGAGTGAGGAATTGCATGAAAATGAAGATGTGCGGGTGGGCTACCTGCTCTCGTGGGTCCTGACCGGCACCGAAGACGGTGCGGGAAAATCCGTGCGTGAAGCGATCCAGGAAGTCACATCCCACCCTGCGGCGTGCGACGGTCACAAAAGGCGCCAACTCTTTTTGTCCGCCGTGCGGCGACGCAGTTTGAAATTTCCAGCACGCAATGAGCTACCTGACCCGCTTCGCTCATTGCATGGAACTCCGGAACCCGGGAGAAGCGTCTTTGCCCTCCAGCAACTCCTGAAGAATGCGGAATCTTCCGAGGCTGCCTCCCTGTTGGGATTGGATGTGAGAAGTGCCAGCGAGGCCGCTGGAAAAATCCAGGCAACACTACCCAATTCTCCCCACATCTCAAAAGAGCTTGAGCAATTGGAACCTTGTCCCACCAAAGAAAGCCTGACAGTCATTCGTTCTTTTGTGCATGGGTCCGAACACTCGGCCGTCAAAAATCCGGCGACCATCGCTGTGGGGGCTGCCTTCCTGATTCTTATTGCGGTGGTTGTCTGGCAAGTCACCGGCAAGGTCGGAGTTTTTCCCGAAGAAGCCATCAAAATCGCGACGGAGGCTCGGCGCGCGACCCAAGACAGCTTTTCCCCGATGGATGCCAAGCTGGGCACTCTCCCTGATTGGTTTGCCATGCAGGGATTTGAGGGTTTCCAAATTCCGCCAGGCATGGAGAATCTGAATGCCGTGGGCGTTCGCACGTTTTCTTACGACGGCGCGGGAATTGCCCAGGTCGCGGTCCTGAATGGCGAAAAAAATCTCTTCCTGATATCTTTTCCGGCTGCGCCCTTCGATATTCGTAATTTGCCCTCCCAAGCCTGGCAGGTCTCCAGTGCGGGCCGGAATGCCTATGCAATCCGCGAAGAAAACGGCATGTGCTTCCTCATCACTTTTGCCGGTACGGAATCGGAAATGAAGGCGTTCCTCGCCTCATCCGTCAAACTCTGAAGCGGTCCCCCGCGACAGATCCTCCCTCCTGCTATTCCGATGGAGATTTTGTAAACCCAGGCTGGGAAAGCACATAGCCTGTGGTCGCCAGCAGGACCAACTTGCCAAGAAATCCGCCGTTGAGATCAAAGCAATTCAGCGTCCAGATCGGCGCGGAGTCTTTTCCCCGCACCGTGAGGGCGTAGTCGACGTGACCAATGATCTTGCCATTGGCTGCGGCTATCGGTTGGGCGATCAGGAACGCATCCCCGGAATCGACTTGGACCTGAACCGGGTTGATAGCGACGTCCTGGCGGAAGGACTCATAGGCGTTCATGGACTGGACATCGGCGATGACCTGTCCGTCGGCGACGGTGATTTTATGGAGAGTTCCGAGGTCATCGGAGTCCCGGGCGACGACGATCCACTGCGCAGGCTCCGGGGTTCCGTTTCGAGCGGTGACGAGAACGATGCCGTCGGAGTATTTGGGGTCGATGGC
>JBGSSC010000719.1:0-6342 GCA_041737265.1 Terrimicrobiaceae bacterium
TGGGAGGAGAAATTTTCGCCTACCAAATCACCGGAGGCAGCAACCTTGACATGCCGGACCTCGCGATCGATCCCGAAGGCAAAAAATACAGTCTCGAAAAGGACATTTACCCCGAATACGACATCATCCTTTGCATTTCGACCTACTCGGCGACAGCTCCTCTCACCGCACATGCCAAGAAACATGGATTCCGCGGTGCCACACTTCACGGAGTCAACGAGATCATTCTCGGAAGCGGCCTGGCGGTGGACTATCGCGAGGTGAGTGTCGAAGCCGAAAAACTGCGTCTGGGCATGACGGGTGCCGATTGGGTTGAAATTGACTTTGCCCACGCCGGCAAAACCCACACCCTTCATCTCGACCTCTCGGGCCAGGAGGCACAGAAAAGCCATGGTCTCTGTCTCGGGGATGAACCGGATGTCGCCAATCTTCCTGCCGGCGAAATTTATTTTGTGCCTAGCGGTGCGAGTGGAGAATTCCCCATGAAATACGAGGACGGAACGATCGGTCTGATGGAGGTCCGGGATGGCCGCATTGCCCGGGCAACTTTACTAAATGGCAGTGCAGAAACCGTCGAGGCTCACAACCGGAAGTTGGCTTCCGACCCGGTGACCGGGGAACTTGGCGAGCTCGGGTTTGGAACCCAGCTGCTCCCCTTCAGCGGACGCGACATCCAGGACGAGAAGGTGCGTGGAACGATCCACGTGGCCACCGGCCGCAGCGACCATCTCGGAGGCAGCCTGACCCCCGACAAGTTTGCGGAGCACACCAATGCCACCCACGACGACATTCTTTTTGCACCGCACAAGACGCCGGAAATTGTCGTTACCCAGGCGAGAATGAAACGGGGCGGGGAGGTCAAAGTGCTCATCGAAAGCTACGAGCCTTCCGCCTACATGGCATCGCTCCTGAGCTGAAACGAACGAATCCCCCGTTCGTCTCCTTCCTCTTAAATCCTGCGCAAAAAGCGCAGGGTTTCTGAAACAATGCAGTGCCTCACGCCTGCAACGGATGCGCCGTAGCGGATGCAAAGCTACGACCGGGATTGCAGCAACGGCCAGGCTTTCAAAGGAGGGGAAGGAAGGGAAGGCCGGAGGGATATATAAAATGGAGGCTGCGGAACTGCGAATTATGGGAAATAAAAACGCATTTCCCTCAAGTTTGCGCAGCAAAATTTTTCTAATCCGGCGGCGCTGGCACCCGTTTCTCGCCGGGTCCCCTAGCCAACAAACCCACCCTTGGCACCGGCTCCCGCCGGATTAGGGGAGAACAAGCCGGACTCCGGCGTGGATGTCGCACCAGGCTCCAGGGAACTCACTCCGGAGTCTGTGGTTCGCTGTGAGTCCGGTGCAGTGACAAAAGCCCATGCGGCAGGGTGAAACCAGAGGGCGGCTCCGGGTGACTGCTTGAGAGCATGGGGCAGACCGGAAACATGATCGTAATGGCCATGGCTGAGCACGATTGCATCGGCGCCTGCCAGATCGATCCCGAGTCGGGAGGCATTGTGTCCCAGCGCCATGCCCTGACCTGTGTCGAAAAGCACACGGTGGGAGCCGGTGTCCAACCAGTAGGAAAGCCCGTGCTCGCCCAACAGGCCGGCACTGCGGACTGTGTTCTCCGAGAGAACGGTCAGGCTGATCATTCGTCGGGGGAAGGGGTTGGCTGGCTGCTCTCCGGCATGCCCATAAATTTGGCGGAGGCACGCACAACCGTGATTCCCGCCTGCTCGATCTCGGATCGGCAGGTGTAGAGCCCGTGGCGGGCAGACTCGACCCAACCGGTTATGTGAACGGGATCATGGATGTTGACGCTCTGAAGGTAACGAATCGTCAGTTCAACGGTCACCCCGGCGACACCTCTCGCAAACAGCGCATGGACGATGGAACTGTCCAGCAAAGTGGCAATCACCCCTCCATGAATGCGGTCGGGGTAGCTTCGAAAATCGCAGCCGGGCTGCCAGGTTGCACGGGCCACGCCACCGGCTCCAACCTCAAAATGGAGATGGAGTCCGCTGCGATTACAGATTCCGCAGGCAAAGCAATCCGAGTGGAGGGTTTCGAGAACCGTCAGGGTTTCACCAGAAGTCGCTTTTGTCATAATTGAGCCGGTCCGGCTCCCTGGAATGATTCAAGGTATCCGCATTCTTAATCAGCGTCAAACAGGCGTCAGGGTGTCTGCACCGGATGGAATGATTTGCCGGAAGATGGAAGTCGCTTGAACAGCGTCAGACGGGTTCCCCGGGCGCAGGGAGTGTAGGTTACTTCGTCGAAGGCCTTGCGGATAATGTGAACGCCAAGACCACCGGGGCGAATATCTTCCAAAGCGCGGGGGCGGATGGTGCCCGGATCACAAGATGCACCGTAATCCCGGAGGGAGATACGCAGTCCGTTCCGAAGTTGTCGCATCTCCAGACGCACTTTGCGGCACTGATTTCCATAAGCGTGGCGAATCACATTGGTGCAGGCCTCGTCCACTGCGAGCACAAGGAGGGCTGCTTCCGCGTCTGGAACCCCGCATTCCGAAAAGAAATTTCGCAACACTGTGCGCACGGCCGCTAGCTGGCATGTGTCGCTTTCAAAACAGAGTTTTGCTTTCACTTCAAGCCTCCCACCAGAAGAGTCAGATCATCCCGCTGCGGAAACGCACCCCGGTGGCTCTCCTCCGCATCCACCAGCGCCGCGACCAGATGATCTGCGTCTGCCACGCCTGCCGCACGCGTCGTGTGGGTGATCTGGTCCTCAAAAAATTGACCGCCGGCACCCGCCTTGGACTCCGTGAGTCCATCGGTGAATGAGATCAGAAGGTCTCCGGACTCCATCGGGATCTGTGTCGTCGCGTAAGCAACCTCCGGAAGAATTCCGAGTGGAAGCGCAGGAAGCACTCCCGCGGGGCTGACGGTACCGTCGACCCTGGCGATGAGGGGTTGGCAATGCCCTGCACTTGCAAGCAACAAGATCCCGCGGTCGGGATCCAGACAGCCGGCAAGAAGCGTTACAAACATTCCCCGCACGATCCGTTGGTACAGACTGCGGTTCAGATTTTCCAGCGCATCGTGCGGGCCGCTGCTGGAGGCAAAAACAAACTGCATGGCACCGATTGTTTCGGCCATGAGGAGCGAAGCAGGGATGCCTTTGCCTGAAACATCGCCGATCGCGAAGAAGATTTCTCCCGAGGCTCTCGGGAAAACATGGTAAAAATCGCCTCCAACGTTGGCTGAGGGCCGGTTATAAGCAGAAAACCGGGCCCGCGGGGTTTCGGTGGGAATCGCCCGGGAGAGCAATTCACGCTGGATCTCGGCGGCGATGTCCAGCTCACGCTGCACCCGTTCCTGCTGGCGCAATTTCGCGAGACTTCGCAATTTATCAATCGCTGCGGCCGTTAGATCGGCATAGGCGGCAAACCCCTCGAGTTCCTCCGCATCGAAGCGGTCTTTGTCGCGGGGGTTCAGCACCTGGAGCACGCCAAGGAGTCCGGTGTCCCCCTCGAGGGGTGCACAAAGAATCGAACGGGTCCGGAACCCGGTCGCGCGGTCCGCTTCCCGGTAAAAACGCGGGTCCGAGTAAGCGTCGGGCACCAGAACCGCCTCCCGGTGCTCAAACACCCACCCCGCAATGCCCCGGCCCTTCGGCACCGAAAGTTTGCCGGGAACAAATTCCCCGTCGGCATGGGAGGAGAGGGAAAGGTCCAGGCTTCCGCTGTTTTCATCCACAAGAAACAGGCTCGCCGCCTCTGCGGAAACCACCCGCCTCGCCACGTCGAGGATCGCACGCAGGAGTTCGTCATAATCGGTGATCGAGGCAATCAGACCGCTGACCTCTGCAAGGCCACGGTAAACAGTGAGAGATTTTTTCAGCGACTCAACTTCCGCCGACATCACAGCCATTGTCTCATTGTCGGGGTACCTGTGCGAGCGGCATTTTCCAGTGGTATCTTGGACAGACTTGGCGAGAATGGGTTGTTGACCATGAATCGCCCGCCGTTGCAGCTTCTCCATCCCAGCCACGTCGTTCCGCTGTTTACCGCGCTGTTCACCTTGTCTGCAGTGACCTCGATGGCACAGGACAATCGATCCGCCTACCGCGCACTCTTCGTTGCCTCAAAAGAAGCCGCCTCTGCCAGGTTGGTCGGAATCTCAGGAGAGCTTGGCACCCCCCAGCCGCCCGCGTGGCGCTTCCTCTACGCCGACCCGTCGGCCCGTGGGGGAGTCAAGGAACTCGTCGTCAAAGCAGGTTCTCTCGAATCGGTTCGGACGCCTCTCCGTGGATTTGAGAATATCTCCAGCCGCCCGGCGATTGATCTGACGAAACTCTCGGTGGATTCGGATCAGGCCTTCCGCATCACCAACGCCGAGGCCGTACAGGCCCGGATTGCCTTTCACTCGATGGACTATTCGTTGGAGCAGGACGCCGCCGGCTCTCCGGTTTGGACCCTGACCCTTCGAGATACTTCTGCCACCCCGATAGGCACCACCCGGATTTCGGCCTCCTCGGGTGAAGTCCTTTCTCCAATCCGGCTGCCCACCGCTGCGAGCCCCTCTCCCACTCCGATCGGAGGATTAATCGGTGACGTGCGCGACCTTGGAGTTGCAGTTGCCAGGAAGACCTCCAACGTCGTTCTGCGCTCCGTCGGCACCGTGCAGGAAGTTCTCACTGGCCGCCGCACAATCGGCCCCTCGTCGGAAGATACCGATTAAAAAATATGTCACCCACCAATGCCATCCTCCTTCTCACTCTCGTCGGATTCCTTATGCTCGCGTGTGAGGTATTTGTCCCCGGCATGGTGCTGGGGACTCTGGGCATGCTCTGCCTGTTGGCTGCGGTGGCATTTGCCTACACGTCCTTCGGTGCCGCAACCGGCACCCTTGTGCTTGCCGGCGTGAGCATTGTCACCATGATTGGATTTGTCACTTGGATGTTCGCATTTCCACACACGGCGATCGGCCGCCGCATCATGCTCCGCACAAGTCTGGATGTCGGGGAGGGTGATCGTGTGTCTCCTGCAGGCGACCTCATCGGCCAACAGGGAGAAGCAATCACGCCCCTCCGCCCATCGGGCAAGGCCCGCTTCGGAGAACGGAAACTGGATGTGGTTGCCGAGACCGGCTTCATCGAGACCGGAGAAAAAATTATTGTTATCGCCCAGGAAAACACACGGGTTATCGTCCGACTCCTCGCATGAAAACCGGGATTGTCTCCATCAGCTTCCGCAAGCTCTCTCCACTGGAAATTGTCACAGCGGCCGCCTTTGCCGGACTCGATTGCATCGAGTGGGGAGGAGACGTCCATGTCCCCCACGGTGACACCGCACGCGCAGAGGAAGTCGCCCGCCTGACCGCCGAACACGGGCTATCGATCTCTGCCTATGGATCCTACCTCAGGCTCGGAGGGGGGCCAGAGCCTTCCCCCGCAGCGGTCCTTGATTCGGCTTCGGCTCTCGGCGCTCAAACTATCCGCGTCTGGGCGGGGACAAAAGGCTCTGCAGCCGCCACTCCGGAAGAACGAGCCTCGGTTGTAGACGCCGCACTCTCCTTCGCCTCGCTTGCCTCCACCCGCGGAATGTCAATCTCCTACGAGTTCCACGGCGGAACCCTCACCGATACGGGGGAATCCGCGGCCCGCCTGCTTTCCGAGACCCCCCATCCCGCGATCTTCTCTCTCTGGCAACCGACCGTCGGGCTCACTACCGAGGCCTGCCTTGCCTCTTTGCAGAAGGTGCTTCCCCGGCTTTCCAACGTTCATGCATTCAATTGGTGGCCCACGCAGGCGAACCGCCTGCCCCTCATCGAGGGCCGCGACCGGTGGATCTCTTATCTCGGCATCATCCGCGCGGCCGGAAAAGCCCCCGACGTCCTCCTCGAATTTCTCCCAAATGATAACATCATCGCCCTACCGGCCGAGGCAGCCGCCCTCCAGGAAATTATCGCCGACGGTGTGATTTCCAAGTGAGCGCTTATCTGACATGCGAAGCGTTGCAGCTGCAGTTTTGACCGGCGTTTTCACGACCACGGCAAACCAGGCAATCTCAAAATTTGGTGGGGGAGCCCCTTACACACTGGAGCCTAGCGGGATCGAACCGCTGACCTCCTCAATGCCATTGAGGCGCTCTACCAACTGAGCTAAGACCCCGAGATGAGAGGAGCGGTCAGTATACACTCCGATATCACGAGGGCAAACAAAAATGCGTCTCACTCCCGCCCCGGTGCAGAGCCGTTTCATCTGATTTTTCCATGGGTGGGTAAACTGCGTGAGTATTGCAGTAGTTCGAGCGGTGCTTGTGAGGCAGGCGTGCCGGGAGCGTGGAGGGGTTGCTTCCGGCGCCCGCCGGTAGGAAAGCGGACCGCTT
>JBGSSC010000045.1:0-1640 GCA_041737265.1 Terrimicrobiaceae bacterium
AGAATGTTGCGCGCAGCATCTTCTGAAACTGCTCCCCATGTGTCTCCGCCAAGCTGCCAGCACCCCAATCCGAGTTCGGAAATGGTGCGGCCGAGTTTGGGGAAAAGCCTGTTTTGCATGCCGACGAGTTTATCAGTTGCCCTGGACAAAGCCAGTGCCGTTCAGCGTGTTCCGGCTGTGGAGGGTTCTTGCTTCCGGCCACCCGAACCAGTAGATAGCAACTAACTTCGTACTCCGTCCCATTTTCATGAACCCCAACCAACGCATTCACCGCAGCCGGATCCGGCGCGAAAACAAGGAAGGTCGCATCGCAACCTGCATCAAGATGAACATTTCGGAGCCGCGCATTGTCGAGCTCGCGGGGCTTGCGGGAGCCCACTCGATCTGGCTCTGCAACGAGCACGTTCCCAATGACTGGAGCCAGATTGAGAACTGTGTCCGGGCGGCGAAGCTGTTTGATATGGACGCAATCATCCGGGTGAGCAAGGGCTCCTATTCGGACTACATCAAACCCTTCGAGGCCGATGCCGCCGCGATCATGGTGCCGCACATTTCCTCGGCGGAGGAGGCCCGCCAGGTGGTGGACACATGCCGCTTTCTTCCCCTTGGCCACCGTGCGATGGACGGCGGCAACATGGACGGCAAGTATTGTCAGATCCCCCCCAAAGATTACATCGAGCTCTCCAACACCGAGAAGATGATCATCCTGCAGATTGAATCGCCCGAGGGCGTCGAAAACGCCGAGGAAATCGCCGCTGTCGAGGGGTTCGATATGCTGCTCTTCGGGCCCGGGGACTTCTCCCATCGCATCGGCAACCCCGGTCAAATCAATGAGCCGGAGGTCCACGCCGCGAGGGCGCGAGTCGAAAAAGCGGCTCGCACCCACGGAAAAAAATCCTTCGCCGTCGCGGCACCGGGAACCCCTGCGGAGCTTTTCAAAAGAGGCTATGCCGTCTCCCAGCCCACAGCGGATGTGATCGCCCTCGGTGCAGGATTCCGTGCCGCTCTCGAAGCCTTTCAATCCCGCAAACCCGACCCGATCTCCTCAGTCTACGGACAGTAGTCCCTCGTGCTGGATTTCGGCACCGGAAATTTCTGGCTTACGGGACTGATCGAATCGTGGATCGTGAACGAGGGCGGATACTGCGGCAAATACCTTTTCGTTTTCGACGGACAGCAATGTCCAATGCACAGCCACCAGCACAAGCACGAGACCTTTCACATCATTAAAGGCAGGTTCGAGGTCACCCTGGACGGCAAATTCTTCGAAATGGGTGAGGGTGATGTCCTGCCGATCCCGCCGGGGCACCCCCATGGCTTCAAGGGCGTAGGCGACGCCCTATTGCTCGAAATCTCCACGCCGTGCGTCGTTTCCGACAACCAGTTCCGGGACCCCGCCATCGCCGCATGGCTTGAGCGAACAACATTACAACCACCACTTCGAAATCAGCCGGTCTAGTTCGGGCTCCTCAAGGATCATTCAGACGCCACATTCCTAAGCCGTGTCGGGATTAACATCAAACCGCAGGGGAGAACGCGGTACTTGAATTTCCCGGTCGGCTGGGTTGCACTGCGGGCATGATCGTCGACCATGTTGAAAATTGTGCTTTTTATGCAGGCCTCCCAGCCCGATTCGCCAC
>JBGSSC010000075.1:0-1651 GCA_041737265.1 Terrimicrobiaceae bacterium
CGTTCGATGAGGTGGTGCGGCAGTGTGCGGCCCGCAGCAAAACGTGGATCGATGACCGCATTGCCGCAAGTTACTCGACACTCCACAGAGCGGGTCACGCTCACTCCGTGGAAATCTGGCGCGACGGGCGTCTCGCGGGCGGCCTTTACGGCGTGCGCATTGGTTCGGCATTCTTTGGCGAGTCAATGTTCCATTCGGTAACAGGTGCCTCAAAAGCAGCGCTCGCGGAATTGGTCAGGCTTTTGCAGGCCGGAGGATTCCAGTTGCTCGACATCCAGTGGATCACTCCCCACCTCGCTTTCTTCGGTGCCGAAGAAATCCCCCGCCATGAATATCTGGAAAGACTTCGCACCTCCATCCGGATTGAGGCGCGGTGGCCGAGGCTCAATTGATTGTGGACTCAGCCATCTTTTCCAATAAAAACTATTCAGGATGTCTTCCCATCCTGTCCCCCTCCTGCTGCGGACGCTGAAATTCCCACCGAGCCTTACTCCCGCCGCTTTCTTGTATGTCCTGCTGTTCGCAGCGTGTTTGACGCAGAGCTGTCAGGCCGCAGCCTTCAAATCCCCGGTTCCCTGTTATCCGCTCAAGGAGTTTGATAACAGGGACTGGAAGGCCATAGCATCGGCTTTTGAAGGTGCTACAGAGCTCCAGTTTGGCCAGCATTGGAAACCGGCACCGGAAAAAGCGTTCCGTCCGGCCCGAGTGCGAATCGGATGGCGGGGCGACCGGTTGTTGTTTTTCGCAGAACTTCAGGATGACCACATCCACACGGTTGCAAAAAGCCGCAACGAGGAATTCTTCAAGACCAGTGACGTCTTCGAACTCTTCGCCGGGATTCCCGGTGCCGAGGCCTACATCGAATACCATGTCTCACCGAATAACATCCTCTTCCAATTGGGCATCCCAAGCCTCGCAATGTTGAAGTCGACCTTTTCCAAGAACTTGCGGCCAATCATGATTCGAGACAACAATGCCCTGAACAGGTCTAAGGTTGAAAACGGCCGTTGGCTGGTTTACGGCGAATTGCCCGCCAGCTCCCTGCCCGGCGCAAAGCTGCCGCTGAAAGGCCGGGTCTGGCAAATCAGCTTCTGCCGTTACGACTATTCGGCACGCGGAAAGTCCTACGTTCTCTCTTCGACATCCCGTCATAAAAAGCCCTCCTACCACCGTCGGCACGAGTGGAGGCCTGTGCGCTTTCTGGAGGCCGCCCGCTAGGAATCTCTCCAATCATGCACATTGTCGATTGGCTCATTGTCGGTGCGACTTTTCTGATTGTCGTTGCAATTTCTGCATACACCCAGCGCTTTGTAAGGAGCGTATCCGACTTTCTGGCGGCGGGCCGGGTGGCCGGCCGTTACGTGGTTGCGGTATCATCCGGCGAGGCTGCCATGGGGCTCATCTCGGTGGTCGCTGTCTGGGAAATGTATTACGCCTCCGGGTTTGCGATCGGATTCTGGCAATCGATCGCAACACCTATCTCTTTGGTGATCACCCTCACCGGCTTCTGCATCTACCGCTACCGCGAGACCCGGGCAATGACCATGGGTCAGTTCTTCGAAATCCGCTACAGCAAGAAATTCAGGATTTTTGCAGGAGTCCTTCAATCCATCTCGGGAATCCTTAATTACGGTCTCTTCCCTGCAGTAGG
>JBGSSC010000081.1:0-14968 GCA_041737265.1 Terrimicrobiaceae bacterium
ATTCACGTTTTCATAAATCCGGTTGTCAGGACTTGCGGATGCCGAAAGTGCCGCATAGTAGCCGTCTGCAAGAACCCCCCAACGGCCCTTGCGTATTTCTCCACGCATAAAGATCCCCCAATCAAGGTGCTGAATAATTGAGCGGGCACTCGCCTCGACGTGAGCGGCAGGGAGGCCTTTGACTCCAACGTCGCCGTTGAGGCCCATGGCCCAGGCATAGGGCGACAGAACGAATGTCCAGTCATTCGGATTTTTTCCCGGCACCAGTTCAAAAGGCGTCTTGGGATCAAGGATCGAATCCCTTGCAAAATCGCCGATGGGATCGAGGAAGGAATATTTTTGAGGACTCTCCGGAGTCGACTTGGACACTTCTCCAGCGTAGGTCGTCAGCACCGAAGCCAGAAATGGGATCGCCGTGAGCAGATGCCAAAAATGTTTCCTTGGGAAACCTGCCCGACCGCTTCCGATTGGGTCCCCCCGTTGAATACCCTGATCGGCCTGGAAAGAGCGGTTATGGAATTTCACAAAATAAAACGGAAAATAAGGTTAGGTATTCTGCGCAAACCCACCGGGACTTGCTATCCGTTTTGTGCAAGCCGGGGAGGAAAGCGGTTTCGCCTTTCATCATGGATTTTTCACGCAGCGGAAACCCACGTGGTTGGTTCCCGTGAAAGGATCACCCTTGCCGCGGGTCCCAACCATGTAGCGGGTGCAATACTGGTCGGTGCAGAGGAACGATCCTCCGCGGTGCACGCGTTTTGGCGTACCGGGTTCCGAGGGATCAAGGGAGGAATCGGGTCCTTTCGGATTTTTCGTCAAAGCGCCCGCCGCAGCGTAGCCAGCATAGGTGTCGTGGCGATACCAGTCACTGCACCATTCCCAAACATTGCCCGCCATATCGTAAAGCCCATAGCCATTTGGAGGAAATGACTTCACCGGGGCAAGGCCCACAAAACCGTCCTCGCCGGTGTCTTTGACCGGGAATTTCCCCTGCCAGGTATTCGCCATAAATTTCCCGTCCGGCTGGAATTCATCGCCCCAGGCATAGAGTTTTCCCGTCAAACCACCCCGGTCGGCAAACTCCCATTCCGCCTCGGTTGGGAGCCGTTTGCCTGCCCACGCCGCATAGGCAATGGCGTCAGAATGAGCGATATGAACGACGGGGAAATTCTCGCGTCCCTTGATGCTGCTTTGAGGTCCTTCCGGGTGCCGCCAGCTGGCTCCTTTCACATAACTCCACCACTGAAAATGATTATTAAGAGGGACTGGTCCCCCAGGAGGAGAGAACACCACCGAGCCCGCAACGAGATTTTCCGGGGGAGCTGTGGGAAACTCCTCCTTCGTTGGTGCGATTTCGGCAACCGTGCGGTATCCGGTGGCTTCGACGAATTGCGCGAATTGTGCATTGGTGACCTCGGTGACGTCCATCCAGAACCCATCAACCGCCACGCGGTGAACCGGCTGAGTGTCCCCAACCGTGGCGGGCGAACACATCGCGACATCGCCGACCGTTCCTTTTGCCCCCATCGAAAATTCCCCGCCCGGAATCCAGACCATGCCTTCGGGGGCCGGACCGGGAGCCTTGCGGGAATTGGCGACGGTGGCAGCAAAACCGTTTTCGGAAACTGCACCCTCAGCTGCCCCTCCGACGGACGGAGACAGCAAGAACGCAACCAGAAGGGCAATCAGGTTACACGTGATCTTCATGTGAGGTTTGGAAGTGTTCGGCCTGTCTGCAGGCGGCCCTTAGCAGTGAGATGAAATGTGGCCACAGAGTTTTGTTTGCTCCACCGGCAATAAGGGATCAATACCATTAATTCTCTCCATAGGCAAAGATCCGATTCCAATCATCTTCCATGCTGATGATCGTCCACTTCTTTTGCGCGGCCTCGGCCATCAGCGCATCGCTGAAGGTGCCTATTTTCGACTCGGGACCATAGGCAAACTCCCGCACGGCATCGTCGTGATGCACGAGCATCATCAGCCGAGCGCCGTCACCGGCCTGTGTCCATTCCAGCATTTCGCGGTCTCCGTCGGAATTGCCAAACGCCGCAATGGGACGGCGTCCGATGTGCTCCTGGATGCCGACGGGTTTGCCGTCCTTGTCGTCAATGAAATCAATGGCGGGCGACTTAACCAACACCGGTTTGCCATCGCGCATTTCAAATTTCAGCTTGCCACTGCTGCCAACGACCTGCTCGGGCGGGATGCCATAAATTTTCTCCGTCCACGGACGCATGAACTCAATCCCGCCGCCGGAAACGATGAAGGTCTTGAAACCGTTCGCGCGCAGAAAAGTGAGCAATTCCAGCATCGGCTGGTACACCATCTCCGTGAAAAGCCGTCCGGTTTTCGGATTCTTTGCCGTGGCAATCCAGTCCTTCACGATCTGGTCGAATTCCGTGGTCGTCATTCCCGCGTGCGTGGCCATGACGATCTCGAGGATGGCATGGGTGCCACCGGCGAGGACGGCTTCCGTGTCACCTTTGAGAAGCGAGGCAAACGGTTCCTGGTCCTTCCATTCCGGATGCTGCGGCGCGAGGGCCTTCACGCGGTCAATCGCGAACTGAAGCTGGACATACAGTGGCTGTTCGCACCAAAGCGTGCCGTCATTGTCGAAGGTGGCGATCCGTTCCGGCACGGGGACAAAATCCGGCGATCCCTCTCTCGTCACTTTTTCGACAAAAGCGATGATCGCCTGCTTCGGCGAGCTGTCGTTCCACGACGGAAGCGGATCCGCGGCCAGCGAGATCGAGGCAGCAAAAAGGGTGAGAAGGAAGAGGAGCGATTTCATGGAATTGTCATGATGCTCAGTTGACACTCTTTTCGTGAGCACGACAAGGTCAGGCATCCTGATGTCAGCGGCTCGGCGAGCCATCCCTACCAATCATCAGGTCACCGATCGAACACCTTTGGCGCTCCTCTTCTGAAGCGCGTGCCTCTTGCCAAAAGGCTGTTGGGCGCGAGCCTACTGGACGTCCTGATTGAGTTGCTCCATCACGCTGTCCAGCGAGAACGTTCCACCTTTTTGGCTTGGAGGGAAGTCCTTGAAGGTGGCGAGGAACCGCGCGACGTATTGCTGCGCGGGAACGAGGAGGAAGGCGCGGTCGATGCGCCATTTTCCGTAGTTGATGCTCTCGTGGTCGGCAATCTCGAAAGGGTCGGAGCGCAGGTTGAAGAGTTTCGGGAAACGGAGGGGGACAAAGGGATCCTGCCAGACGTCCAAGCCAGTGGCGCGCTGTTCGGAGAAGACGAGCTTCCACTGATCAAAGCGGAGGGCGACCAGTGAGCCGTCGTCGTTGAAGTAAAAGAATTCTTGTCGCGGGCTGGGTGATTTGCCGGCGAGTGAGTCGGTGAGGTCATAGCCGTCGAGGTGTACCTTGAAGGTCTTCTCGCCGACCTTCATGCCCTGAAGCAGTTTTTCCTTCACGTCCGGAACGCCGGCAGCGGCGAGCAGGGTGGGCAGCATGTCCTCGTGAGAATAGATATCGTTCATCACACTGCCCGGCTCGATCACGCCCGGCCAGCGGATCACGCAGGGAACGCGGTAGGCGCCCTCCCAGTTGCTGGCTTTTTCATTCCGGAACGGTGACGAACCACCGTCCGGCCAGGAGAATTTTTCCGCGCCGTTGTCGGTGGAATACATCACGATGGTATTTTCATCGAGTCCGAGTTCCTTGAGTTTTGCAAGGATCTGGCCGACGTGGCCATCGTGTTCGACCATACCGTCGGGATAAATTCCGAGGCCGGTCTTGCCGTCACTTTCAGGCTTGAGGTGCGTCCAAATGTGCATGCGTGTGGAGTTCCACCAGATAAAAAACGGCTTGTCCGCCTTCTTGGCGTCCTCCATGAAGCGCAGGGTTTCCTTGGTGAATTCCTCGTCGCAGGTCTCCATCCGCTTCCTCGTGAGCGGGCCTGTGCTCACGATCTTCTGGGTGCCGTCCTGGTTTGCCCAACTGTGGATGATGCCGCGGGTGCTGTATTTTTTGATCATTCCCGGATCCTTGAAATAGTCGGGATTCTCGGGTTCCTCCTCGGCGTTGAGGTGGTAGAGCGAACCAAAAAATTCGTCGAAGCCGTGCGCTGTCGGCAGGTGCTCGTCGCGGTCGCCGAGGTGGTTCTTACCGAACTGGCCCGTGACGTAGCCCTGGGCCTTGAGCAACTCGGCAATCGTCACGTCGCGGGCCTGCAAGCCTTCCTTGGCACCCGGCAGGCCGACCTTCAGCAGACCCGTGCGGTAGCCGCTCTGACCGGTGATGAAACACGAGCGTCCGGCGGTACAACTTTGCTGTCCATACCAATCGGTGAACATGGCACCGGACTTCGCGATCGAATCAATGTTCGGCGTCTTGTAGCCCATCTGGCCGTGGTTATATGCGGAGATATTCCACCAGCCGATGTCATCTCCCCAAATAATGAGGATGTTGGGTTTCTTTGTATCGGCGGCTTGCGATGCGGGAGCAAACGCAATGGCGGCAAGCAGGATGAGGAACGATGTGAGGGCGCGCATGGAGGTGAGCGGTGGGTGGGTTGGAAATAATGGTGGAGGATTTATTCTGTCAGGCGGTCCGGAAGGGATTCAAGAAAATCCTTTCCGGTGAAGATCGCTAAAAAGCGGGCAGGATCGGAATGAATTCCCCGTGATCAGTCTGCGAAGGGATTCAACACGCGCCGGAATCCGAACGCTTGGAAGTCCTTCGATCCTGAAATTATTCCCGAAAAAGATAGAGCAGTATGCAGAGTCCTGCGCCGACGGCATAGACGAGCCAGGTTTCCTGGATGAAGTAGGGATAGGCCATCAGGGCTATGCCGATCAGCATGGGTTTCGGGAGACCCTGGCGTTTGCCATAGACAAAGGCTCCCATTCCGATCGCCCCGAAGACGATTGCGGCAAACAGGATTTCAGGCTCAGGCATGGAAAAAACTTAATCCGGTTTTCCATTAAGGAACACTGAAATGGATATTCAATACAGAGGGCGTTCTGTTTCAAACGCGGCATCCTGGCAGCGAGGGAGAAAGGTTCCGGATTGTCGGTGACTTGGATCGGGGCTATGGTTGTTGTATGAAAGTCGAGGAACCAGCCGCAAGTTATCCGGTTCGCGTGCCGGCATCGCCCGAGGTGGTAGCGCTTGCCACCGAACTCGTGCGCAAGTTTTCGGAGTGCTTTTGGTTCCGTCATCCGGAGGCAAGGATCCGATACGAGGACGATGCTCGTCTGGTCATCGAACACCTGCGGGAATATGGAGACAAGCGTGCGTGGGAGGCAGCCAAGGAATTAAAAAAATGCCTTTAACACCATTTCAACAGGAAGTACTTGCCGTGCTGGTGAGCAATCGCTCGGAAGCCAGCCACTTTGCAGGGGGGCTCGTACTGAACGCTCCGGATGATTCAGCCCGCTACTCTCACGACTTTGATGTTTTCCATGAAGCCGTCGACGATTTGGTGATGGCCAGCGAGAAGGATGTTGCTGCGCTGGAAGCTGCGGGGTTCCACGTGGATAAAATCGAACGCCATGCAGAGTGGTCGAAGCCGTCTTCGTTCCGCAAGGCCCGGGTCCGCCGCGACGGATCTGGTGTCGAGCTTGATTGGGCCCACGATTCCGCGTTCCGGTTTTTTCCGATCGTGCCAGACGACCGACTCGGCTGGAGGCTCCACCTTTTTGACATGGCAACCAACAAAGCGCTCGCGCTCTCGGCCCGAATGGAGACGCGCGATTATGTCGATATGGTCGAGCTAAGTCGACGGTTTCCCCTTGAAGCCATCGTCTGGGCCGCTTGCGGCAAAGATCCGGGATTTAATCCTCTCTCCCTCCTCAAGATGATGATCCGGTTTGCCCGCATTGACCCCGCAAAACTTGAAGAAATCCAAGCCCGCAAACTCGATCCCATTGCCTTGAAGGAAGAATGGATCGCGGCTTCCGATCAGGCGCGGGAGGAGATGACCCTCCTTGCAGACGAGCAACTCGACATGCCCATCGGCGTCGCGTTTGTAAGTGAAAATGCCGAGCCCGGGTGGATTCGGAAAAATCCCTCCCTGCAAATCCACCACCCCACCCTCCGCGGATGTTGGCCAGTTATTCGCAACCCTGAAGGGGCCAACCTCCAGTGATTTGTTAATGCGGAGGCTCTCGGCAAAAGATTTGGCGAGTCCTGCTACAAAAGCCGCAAGGCCTGAAAAACGCGTCCATTATCTGCAGAAAGCCCCACCTCACTCGACTGCGCTGAGGTCCAATTCCATTTCGGCGATGGCAATTCCCATCTCGCCAGCCACGGAATAGAGCAAATACAGCTTGCCATCCTCCTCGAAAACGCAGGGGTCTCGAAGTTCCTGGACTTTGACGGATGAACCCCACTTCGATGGCTTGAGCTCATACTGGATTCCCTCCCAAGCCTCCTCAGGCTTGAGCACGGAGACCGGAGGAGGCGCGCTCGCCCCCCACTTCGACCAATCTTCCTTGAGATTGACTCGTGTCAGAAGAATCTGCTCCGGGCAATCGCCAGCCCGCGAGAAGAAAACCCAGAGGTTATCGCCTCGAGGAAGCACGGCGAAATGGCGGCTGTTAGGCAGGAAGGCAGAGCCCCTCTCAAAACCAGTGAGCGGGTTGCCATCGCCCCGGCAGAATTGTCCCCCCACATTGCCATCCTTGCAGATGCCATAATACCTGCCTTCATGGGCGAAAACCCGGAGATAGAATTCCGAGATGACTTCGCTTCCGGGTTTGAACGTGATCCCGTCCTCACTGGTCGCAGCGAAGGTAAGCTGGCCATTCCATTTCCCGGGGTTGGCGGGAGGAAATTCCTGACGGACCGTGCCATGATAATACAAAATGATCCGTTTGGCCGCTTCGTCCACGATAACATCAGGCGAGGAAATATGATCCATCTTGACCGGCAACTGATCAAGAGGGAGCACTCCGCCCTGATGCAATTTCCAAGGTCCCTCCAACGCATCGGCATAGGCCAGCCGGATGTAGCTCCCTGAGTGATGCCCGAAATAGAGGTAATATTTGCCCAGCGGGTTGGGGAGCCAATCCGGCGCCTTGATAAGTGTCGGTCCGTTGATGTTCTTGCCATCCTTTTTATCCGCAAACAGCTCGGAGGTAATAATCGGATTCCGGGAAAACCGCCTGATTTTGACTGACATCCAGTCACCCAGCGGTTCGGTAGTTGGAGCTATCACGGTTTTTTTATCTTTTGGAATATTATTATCCTCCTGGCCAAGCAGTAGGACGGGAAAAGAAATGACAATCACAGCACATGCAGGAAGACGCAGGCTCATGACTCATTCTCCCCGCTTGATTTCTGTCCTTTCACGCCCTCACCATGGCCAATGCCGCCACCCTCGGATTTCATGTGGTCCAAAACCAGTTGGAGTTTCTTGCGTGCTTCCTCGGCTTCGCCCTCGGCACGGATCGGCTTTTTCTCCTTTGGATCATCGAGGTAGTCGTAGAACTCACCGGAGCTATACAGCTTCCAACGCTTGTCCATGGCCCACTCGCGTGTGGGCCTGCCCCTGCCTATGATGTAGTGAAAAAACACCCACTCCCGCGGGTCACCCCTCTCGCCACGCACTGCCGGGAGAAAGCTTCTCCCGTCCACAACCAGATCCGCCGGGAGGCACGCGCCAGCCGCATCCATCAGCGTCGGGACAATATCAGAACAGTCCATCAGGTCGTCGCACACCGCCCCTTTCACGGCCGACACCGGCCAATGGACAATCAGCGGCACATGAGTTCCATAAACTGTTGTGGATGCCTTTCCTCCTGGAATCTCCTTGCCGTCGATTCTTGTTGTGGTTCCGTAGCCTGAGCCGTTGTCCCCGTAAAAAATAATAATCGTATCGTTCAGCAGATTCAAATCCTCCAGCTTCTTCACGACGCGCCCGACCAACTTGTCGAGATACGCCACCATCTCAGGAAAATATTTCGGATCCCCATAATCCTTGCCGCCCTTCGCTGACGCGGTCTTGGACGCCCCGGCATCCAGATCATCCGCTTGGGGCTCTCCATCAGCACCGCGATTGGAGCTGTCCGGCGTCGGGCCGTACGGCTCATGAGGCAAATTCGGTGTCCAATAAGCAAAAAATGGGTTTTCTTTTTGTCTCTCGATAAAATCGAGCAGGAAATCCACGTGGATATCAGGACCGTATTTCCCAGCAAGGCCCTCCATCTTCTTGCCGTTCTGCCAGATGTGCGGATCCCAATAACCATTGCCCTTACCCATGAAGTTCCACAGACAGTACTCGTCAAACCCGAACTTGCCGACGCTCTCATGCCGGCCTCCGAGCTGCCACTTGCCGGACACGGCGGTGGCGTAACCGACATCACGAAGCAGGTTGCCAAAGGTTATTTCACCCTCGTTCAGCTCGGCAAACTTCGTGTAATTGCGAAAACTATAACGGCCCGTCATCGCCTGCACACGCGTCGGAGTGCAAATCGGCATGGAGTGCGCGTTTGTGAATCTCACTCCATTTGCTGCCAACCTGTCGAGATTCGGCGTTTGGCAGGACTGACTGCCATTGCAGCTCAATCCCTCATACCCCAGATCGTCGGCAAGGATGAGGATGATATTCGGCTTGCGCCTTTCATCTTCTGCTCCCCGAGCAGAAATGCCGGAAAGTGCAGCAGCCAAACCAGCGAAAGAGAGGGCCTTCAGAAAATCCAGACGTGACATCCGGCTTCTGCAAAAATGGCTGTCATCCATGTGTTTGTATCCGCCTATCGCGAAAGAGTGAACGGGCCTTGGTTGGGCACGACATCGACCAGGGCGTAGTTGTTCCCCTCATGGGTGATGACGGCGGCAGGGATCCCGGCGTTGTTTTGGCTGGCTGAGACCTGATTCCAGGCGTTGTCGATCCGGACTTTGATAGTGAGGGGATACTGGTAATGTTCGGGATCCATCAGGCAGGTGAGGGTGCCGGAGATGCGATCAGGGGTGGCCGCGTCCATTGTGAGCGTGGCGGTGTCACGCTCCTGGCCGTATTGGGCGACATCGCCGAAGAGGCCGGGCCAAACGTCTGCGGCGTGTGTTCCCTGGAAAAACTCCAGCATCTTGACGGTGGATGGGAATTCCTCGGATTTGGGATTCTGCTCGCCCCAGTGGAGCATCAAAACGGCCCAGCCACGGTAATACTCCTGGCCTGGCTTGAAGAGGTTTCCCGCATCCATGTTGGCCTTCCCTTTCCCGAGGTTGCCGGCCATGGCGACGGCGCTGGTGTAATTGATGTTCTGATAGTCGATTTTCCCGGGAGGGTTGAGCATGCGTCCCCCGTTGCGCTGGCAGAGGTAATAATTTGCAGCGGTCGTTTTGTCGCGAAATGCCTTTCCTCCCCCGCCGGCAGGGCACATTGAGCGGACCCGGTAACCGGGGATATTGGCCTCGATTTGCTTCCGGGATTCCGAATATTCCCATTCAGCTCCCGGCCACCCGGCGGGGGGGATCCATTCTCCGGAGGCGCCCTTGGTGAATCCGGCCCCGTGGGTCATGGTGTGCGAGGCCACTTCGAAGCCACTGGAGACGTATTCCTGCCAGTCCGTCCATTTCCCCCAGGAAGATTCCGTCTCAACAAGACTTGGCACGCAGAGGACGGTGATGGGAAGGGTGACCTTATATTCGGCGCACTGGGTCTTCCACCACCCTTGGGCGGCCTTGAACATGGTGTCAATGGTGATGCTGTAAACCGCCAGCTTGTCGTTTTTCCACAGGCAGATGTCGGCTTCCCCCACCTTGGCGGGCCAGGTCCTGCCCTCGAGCCCGCTCAGGCGGGATCGGGTCACTTCCGAATCTTTGGTCAGGGTGAAAAGACCCTCGGCCCGGGCATGGGCTGCCGCCCCGAACGCCGAGAGCAGGAGAAATATTGCCGCAAGCCGGAGCGATGGAATGGTTCCCAGAGTTCCCGGTCGTGACACAGGTGCGGAAAGGGGGGAGCGGTGGGGGGGCATGGATGGTCCGATCATGATTCTCCTACTAAGATTCTTCATAGCAGACTCCCCCCTGCGAATGCAATCACTGCCCGACCTTTGCCACCTTGGCGCGTCCGCCCTGGCGCTGGAGGCCTTCAGCCAGGAAAGCTCTCGGAGTAGATCCAATCCATCGAGAGCCCGCCATCCTTGAGATTTCGGGGAACGAAGGACATGGCTTGCTTCCGCAGGCGATGACTGAAAGTCTGTGTTGAATTCGATGATTCGCTCAGACCTTTCCAAACAACCCATTCTCCTCACCAGAGGCCAAATCGCTTAATCCATGGCCTCACTCATGGCAGCCGCTCCCAGCGAACATTCGTATCTGTCCAACAAGGAAAGAATGAGGCGTTTTGGTGAAGAGATCGACGCGATCCGCTGCCGGGCCGAGGCGGAATTGGGGGCGGAGGATGTGATCCACATCCGCCGGTTGAATGGGTTCTCGCGCGGCATGGAAGTGGTCGGGCGGACGTTGATTCATTTCAGTCTTGATCCATTCAGTTTTCTGGCGGGCGTCGGTGCGCTGTGGATCCACAAGCAACTGCAAACAACCGAGATCGGCCACACCGTATTGCACGGGGTGTATGACAATCTCCCAGGCGGCGAGCGGTTCCATTCCAAGAATTTTTCCTGGGATGCACCCATCCATGAGGGGGCGTGGCGACACGGGCACAACGTCGAGCACCACCATTTCACCAATGTGGCAGGGAAGGATCCAGACATGAATTTCGGTCCGGCGCGCCTCACAGAGCAAACACCACACAAATGGCATCACCACTTACAATTCCCGTTCCTTCTCGCCATTCTGGCACCGAATTTCACGTTCTTCGTAAACCTCCATTTCACCGGTCTCAATGACCTTTACTTTGGAAACGGGCGGGCCGCGGAGCACTATGGGGCAACGGATCGCTCGTGGAAAGCGATCAGAGCGGCCCACCTAAAAGCGCTAAAAAAATTTGTGCCCTATTATTTTAAGAACTACGTCTTCTTCCCGATGCTCGCGGGACTGATGTTTTGGAATATGACCATGTTCTGGAAGGTTCTTCTCGGAAACTGGATGGCCGAGACCATCCGGGATATTTATAGCGCGGCGACGATTTACTGCGGCCACACAGGCAAGGATGTCGCCGATTTTCCCGAAGGCACGCGGGCCCATGGAAAGGGCGAGTGGTATGCGATGCAGGTTGAGGCCACAAACAACTTCGAGGTGTGTCGGCCGCTCTCGATCCTCTGTGGCGGGCTTGACCACCAGATCGAGCACCACCTTTTCCCCAAACTCCCGCCGGACCGCCTGCGAAAAATCGCACCGGAAGTCCGCGCTGTGTGTGATGCCTATGGCGTGAGCTACCGCACCGACACGTGGTGGAGAACGCTGAAAAGGGCGCTCGCCCACATGCGGAACCTCAGCGTGTGCGAACTCGGACACGCGGCTGTTTGAGTGACGTAACCCCGGAGGGAGAGATGGCACCTTCCCACGCTCGATTGCGATGGTGATTCCCTCCCCGATCCCGCCAGCCTGCGGCCCGGGGCCAATGTCACCTAAGCTCACAAGTGCCACAAGCGGATTGACATCTGACAAATTATCAGACATATTTTTGTTTGTGGAAACGACAGTTACGGAATTGCTTCGGGAATTTCCGCGCGTGAGGCGCGCGGCGCTATCCGGGGAAACGGTCATTATCAAGTCCCGCGAGGGGAACTTGAGGCTCTCATTGGATGCGCCGGCCACTGGGTCGCTGATCGGGTGCATGAGGGGACTTCTTGCCGGGACAGATGACGACATCGACGGGCCGACGAGCGACGAGGGGAGTTGGAACTCCGATTTGTGAGAGCGTTGTTGGACACCCATGCGGTGCTCTGGGCGGCGGAGGGAGACGCGCGTCTGGGCACCTCGGCCGCGGAGCTGCTGCGAACCCTCAAGACCGGCGAGGCGGTGGTTTCGGACATCACTTTACTGGAAATCGCGATGCTGGTGAAAAAGGGCCGGATCCGGCTGTCCGTTTCTGCCGGGGAATACCTGCGCGGAATCCAGCGGAATTACCCGCCATTGATGATCGCCTCAGAAATTGCCGCCCTGGCCATGGATATGGAGCTTCCGCACGGCGATCCGTTCGACCGGATCATCGTTGCCTCGGCGATGCACCACGAACTGCCGCTGCTGACTCGCGACAAGAACATTTCTGCAAGCGGTCTGGTTCGGGCCGTGTGGTGAGCCCGGACTGCAATTGCTGGGGACCCGGACCTTTCAGGATTTCGCTGGCGCATCCGCGAGCGGCACAACTCGAGCGCCGCAATAAACCTCGTGTCCTCGGCAATCGCCTTGGCCCCATCTCTAAAATTAGGGTGTCAAAGAGACAGGACCGACACCTTCTCGCGATTTTTTGAAAACGCGTCAATATGCGGGGCCGGTCCCATTTATGACTCCGGGTCGCGCACTTGACACGATTATCGTGCGCACTAGAATAGTGTCCATGAAGAACGTGACGCTCAGTGCAGATGAAGAACTGATCGAGCAGGCCAGGGAGTGGGCTCGCCTCCAAAAATCCACGCTGAACGCTCTTTTTCGCCAATGGCTGTCCGACCTTGTAAAACAGAAAGAATCCGAAGAGCGGTTAAAGGCACTGGAGCTGCGCATCGGCTACGCGCGTTCCGGAGGAACGTTTTCCCGGGAGGAAATGAATGCCCGCTGAAGTTTTTTTGGATACCAACGTTCTGGTCTACAGCTTCGACGCGGGCTCTCCCGCGAAACAGCGGAAAGCCAAGGAGCTTCTTGCCGGCGCCGGCTGGTTTGTCAGCTGGCAGGTCATCCAAGAATTCTCTTCCGTGGCCTTGCACCGCTTCAAAGTCCCGTTGAAGCCCGGCGATCTTTCGGATTATCTCTCCCTCAAGCTTTGGCCACGTTGCAGAATCCTTCCGAGCGAGGTCCTGCTGACAAAAGCCATCGCCATCCACGCCCGCTTTGGCTTCCGGTATTACGACAGCCTGGTCGTGGCCTCCGCATTGGCCGGCGGAGCCAAAACACTTTTCTCCGAAGATCTCCAACACGGGCAGTCCATCGACTCCCTCACCATCCAGGATCCGTTTCTCCACTGAGATGCGGTGGGACGTGACGGCTGCGATGACTTCGGTTGCATCGCAGGGTGTTGTTAGTAGGTGCCCTGCGTGCCGAGGCAGGTCAGTTGTTCTTCACCAGTCCCGGCGGTGCCCATGTGCCTTCGCCGAGCGGAAGGATCGAGGGATTTTCGGTCTTAGGCCAGTAGAGGCGCATGACGAGGTAGATGGGGCCATCCGGTGCCGGGAGCCAGTTGGATTCTTTATCGGCGCCGGGGTTGTCTTTTTGGATGTAAAGAGTCAGCGAACCGTCGTCGTTTTTCTTCATGCCGGAGAGCATGGGGGAGTTGATGAGGTAGCGGTTGATCGGGTTTTCGATGAGGAGCTGGGTTTTGCCGTCATACATGGTCACGGACCAGAAGGCATTGACGGGCGGGAGTTCTCCGGCTGGAAACGTGAGGGTGTAATTGTGTTTGCTGCCATCGAGGGGCTGGCTGCTAACGTCCTCACGAGTCATGGGATACATGGCCTCGACAGCATCATTGCCATAAATGCCACCCTTGGCTGCAGCAGCGCGTTTGAGCCAGTCGCCGCTGTAGAACGTGGAGTCACCAAAGGCTGCCCCGACTTTCCATCCGTTGATGTTTTTGAATCCGGTATTCAGGAAGTTATCAACTTTGTCAGAACCTGCCTTGAGACCGAGGAGGACGGCGGCTTTGTGTTCGAGCGAGAGGTCTTTGAAGTTGAACGTCTTTCGGGGCCCGATGCCGATGGTGGCAAGACGGGTGCGAATGGGCTCGCCCAGAGCCGTCTCAGGCACAAACTCCAACGCGGCGTCGAGGTATTCAAAGAAGTTGTCCTTGATGCCCTTGGTGTTGGCAGGAACAAAGTCGATCTTTGGCGCAGCGGGCGGCGCTGGTTGATTGAGGAATGCCGAGAGTGGTTGTGCCTTGTATCCGGACTGCACCTTCACCACGTTTGGCATGTCCTCAGAATTGAAAAGTTGGGTGCGGAAAATGGTCAGCGCGAAGGGTGTCGTCGATTGGAAGACTTGCTTGATCCCGTCAGGCTTTTCACCCTTCCAGTCCGGGCCGACCACCAGGTAATTGCCCGCCTCGGTTCCTGTGGCGCGGGTGCCGACATAACCGTAGTTGTAGACGTTTCCGTCAATGAGCTGGACTGAATAATAGCGCGAGCTCTCCACAGCGGGGACAGAAATCACCATAGGCTCGGCGCGAAGATCGAGCCAGAGCATTGAGTAGGGCGTATCGCTGTTCGGCGTGACGACGGCGGTATCCTTGTAGGTGAAAACGCGGGCTTCGTTGCTGATCGTATTAAATGGCCCCTTGTATTGGCCTGAGTCCTTATCGACACAGAACTCATTCATCACCGCGTAGTTCATCACAATCGGGAGGCCGTAAATGAACGCTTCTTCGGCGATCACTTTGACTTCCTCGATGCCCGGCACATCCATGCCGGCTTCCTTTTTGGCTTGCCCGGTCTGGGTGATCGGGTCGGATTTCTTTTCGCAGCCGGCGAAAGCCAAAACGGAAAGGAGAAGAACGGCGGAAGTTTTTTTCACGACTCTAGTTTGGAAATAGAAGCTGACATTGCAAGCAGAAGGAATTGATTGGCGGCGCAGTCAGTCCGTTGCTCTCGCAATGGCATCTGCTGCCGTTTGCTTCTGCGCGGCCGTCATCTGATCCTCGCCGATCTTGACCGTGTGCTTGCAGCAGCACAGGGCGCTGTCGAAGATTCGCCATGCGTTATGATGATCGGAATCCTTTGCGGGATGGTTTCATGTTGCCAGAGCAGACCTAGAAGCCATCTCATAAATGCCTGAGCAGAATAATGGCAGCTCCGAGTTGTAGGAATGCATGGAAGTTTTCAGCATGATATTCATATCGCACAACCAAGCGGCGAAAGTTGTGCAGCCAAGCAAAGAGGCGTTCGATCTTC
>JBGSSC010000095.1:0-7360 GCA_041737265.1 Terrimicrobiaceae bacterium
CCGCGACGAGGCAGGCGGCCGTGCCGGGGTCGCGCTCGCGGGGGTCGTTGATTCCGAGGACCCGGCCGATCACGCTCTTTCTCGAAATGGGCAGCAGAAGGGGCCTGCCCAGTGAGGCCAGCTCCCCAACCCCCTTCAAGAGCCGGAGATTGTCCGGGGCCTGCTTCGCAAAATCGAGGCCGGGATCCAGAATCATCGCGTCGCTGGGCACGCCGGCGGCGGCAGCCAGAGCGATCTTGCCGGAAAAAAAGTCACGCACCGTCGATACAACATCGGTGTAGGAAACATCCGTGTGCTTCTGCTTTGGCTGCCCCACCGAATGCATGATCAGCAGGGCTGCCCCCGTTCGCGCACATTGGAGAGCATTTCTGTCATCCGGAAGTGCCCCCATGTCGTTCAAGATGTCTCCCCCGATGGCGAGTGCCGCCCCGGCGACTTCGGGGCGCCAGGTGTTCACCGATAACAGGGGCGGAAAAATTTGTTCTGAGTCGCGCGGTCGCGAAGCTGCGACGGCCCGCGAATATCCCTGCAGGAACGGCTCAAGGCGCGCAATTTCCTCTTCGATGGAAATCGCTTCCCGGTTCGTTCGTGCACTCTCCGCTCCCACGTCCACGATGTCCGCACCGGCTTCGCTAAGAATTTGCGCTTGCTGCAGAGCCCATGCCGGGTCGATGCGGCCGTCTCCCGAGAACGAGTCGTCATTGATGTTGAGGATGCCCATAATGAGCGGTCGCCGCGGAAATTTCACGGTTCGCCCCCGGGCTTGAAGAACACATTCCACCATTCAGGCCACGGTACTCCCTCACGCAAAGGAAGGAAAGGATGCGAAGGCCGGAGATTCCTTGAGTATTGGTATTCAGTGCGTTTGAGTCATGTTCAGCTTCCCGCCTGTTCTCAACTTCCTCAAGGAATCTAAAGGTTTTTTAATCCTCCGGCGCTGGCTGTAATTTTACCCGGGCCCCCTTGCCATAAACACCCGCCGGATTAGCAGAGTTGCGTTGTCAGTCGGAGCCACTGGCTGCTACACGAGTCACCCGTATGGAGGACATCATTGAGCCGACGGCCGTGGGAAACCTGACTACGACCAGCTTCGCCTTGTCTCCACATGGAATTGTCCTTTGCCTAAAGAACGAGGCGCCGTGGAGCCGCGCCTTTGCAAAATCCGAGGAGGCCGGGCTCTTCGCTCTGGGCGGGCAGTCCGCGCCATCCGACGCGGATTCCACCGCGCTATTCTGGAAATCCGTCGCTGACGAATTCATCCGGGGCCTCTGCCACCTCCCGGAAGGTAGCGAAGACCTCACTTCCCTCGCGGCACCGGAGATCGCACGGCTTTCGGAATGGGCTTTGAGTGCCCCTCCCATGCGGGGTGCGGAATACCTTTCTCCGGATGTGTTGTTGGCCATCTGGAACCGACTGCTCACATGGACCCGTGGCCGGATCGACGAAGGGAAATCCGGTTTGTCGGGATTTCTCGCAAGCCATGCCCCCGCATGGTCCCGCGTCGGCCGCGTGACCCTTCACTTGGCCGAAAATAAACAGGATCCGCAAAACCCGTTTGCTTTTATGGCTTCCTACGCGTCGGGACTCTCCTCATCCGGCCGGCTTGTGCAAATACCGCTCGGAAAGGCCTTGCAGGAATACAGCGGAGCAAAAAACAAAGCCGCCCTGCTCAAGCTTCTCACACCGCTGCACAACGCGGGGAAGGCCTGCCCTCTGATGGCCGGGCTGATCGATTCGGGGGACGTTTTTCACCCGATCGTTTGGACACCGCAGGAAGCGCTTGCGTTTCTTCGCAACGTCCCGCTTTACGAGGATGCGGGGTTGTTGATCCGGCTGCCCAACTGGTGGCAAAAGCGGGCCGTGCGTCCCCGTGTCGCCGCAACGATCGGCCAGAAAAAAGGCACTGCGGTCGGGCTCGATGCGCTTCTGGACTTCCAGCTTCACGTCGAAGTGGACGGCGAAAAACTCACGCGGAAGGAAGTTGCGACCCTTCTTGCCGGTGGAGACGGTTTGATTCCTTTCCGGGGCCAGTGGATCGAAGTGGATCGAGAGAAACTGCGCGAGGCGCTCGATCACTGGGAATCTCTGGAGGGTGCCGACGGACTCTCCTTCATCGAGGGGATGCGCTTGCTGGCCGGGGCCCCCGGGCAGCTTCAGGAGGATGGGGCTTTGGATGCCCGCCGCGAATGGGCCTTTGCCCAACCCGGCGAGTGGATGACCGAAACATTGCGGAAGCTCAGCAACCCGGATCCTGCCCCTCCGCCAGCCTCGCTCTGTGCGACGCTGCGCCCGTATCAAACCAAAGGTCTTGACTGGCTTTGGTTTTGCGCCGGCACCGGCCTCGGAGCCTGCCTGGCCGACGACATGGGTTTGGGAAAAACAATTCAAGTGCTCGCCGCCCTTCTGCGGAAGAAGGAAGCCCTTCCCGAAGCACCGCCCAGTCTACTGGTTGTCCCCGCCTCATTGATTGGCAATTGGAAACGGGAAGCCGCACAGTTTGCACCATCCCTGCGGCTTCACATTGCACACCGCTCGGAACCCGGCGAAGGGGATCCCGCCCGGCCCGACCCCGGGCAACTGACCCGGGTCGATCTGGTCATTACAACCTACGGAACCCTCACCCGCCTTGACTGGCCCACAGCAACGCAGTGGGGGTGGGTGATTCTGGACGAAGCCCAGGCGATCAAAAACCATGCCTCGCGGCAGAGCAAGGCCGTGCGCTCCCTCCGGGCAGGAACCCGGGTCGCCCTCACGGGCACACCGGTCGAAAACAATCTCGGCGACCTCTGGTCCCTCTTCGACTTCATCAATCCCGGGCTCCTCGGCACCGCTGCGCAGTTCAAAAGCTTCGTCAACACGCTGCGCACCGACAACCAGGAACACTATGGTCCGCTGCGCCGACTCGTTGCACCTTACATCCTGCGCCGTCTCAAAACCGACAAATCCATCATCGCCGATCTGCCCGAGAAGACTGAAATGAAAGTCTACTGCGGCCTCTCACCCTCCCAAGCCCGCCTCTACCAACAAACCGCCGCGGGGTTGGCCAAGGCTCTCGAGACTGCCTCCGGCATTCAACGGCGGGGGCTCGTCCTGGCCTACCTCATGCGCTTCAAACAAATCTGCAACCACCCGGACCAGCTCACCAAGGACGGTGCCTACGACACCGCTCACAGCGCGAAATTTCTCCGACTCTCCGAACTCTGTGGCGAAATTGCCTCACGCGGAGAGAAAGCTCTCGTCTTCACCCAGTTCCGCGAAATCACCGACCCTCTGGAATGCTGCCTTGCGAAGGTCTTCTCGCGGAGGGGTCTGATTTTGCACGGCGGCACTCCCGTGAAAGAGCGGCAGCACATGGTCGCCCGCTTTCAACTCGAAGAGGGGCCTCCATTTTTTGTCCTCTCCCTCAAAGCGGGCGGCACCGGGCTGAACCTAACGGCAGCCACCCATGTCATCCATTTCGACCGGTGGTGGAACCCCGCCGTCGAAAACCAGGCAACCGACCGCGCCTTTCGTATCGGCCAACAACGCAACGTCCTCGTTCACAAACTCATCACCTCGGGCACGCTCGAAGAAAAGATCGACACCCTCATCACAGAAAAACAGGCCACAGCGGATGCGGTCCTCGCGGGCGGCACGGAAAAAATCCTCACCGAAATGAACGATTCCGAATTGCTTGATTTTGTCAGGCTGGATCTGGATAAAGCGCAGACGTCCCAATGAGTTGGTATTCGTATCGCCCCTATGTGTCTGCGGCCGAACGCAGCGCCAAGGCTCATAAAAAGATCAAGTCCATGGAAAGCCAGGGCTTGGTGATCCAACCGCTCGGCGGGTTGACGAACCGGATGAAGATCTCCACCAGCTTCTGGGGACGTGCTTGGTGCAATCACCTGGAGACATACAGCGACTACGAAAACCGCCTTCCCCGGGGACGTACTTACGTGCGAAACGGATCGGTCCTCCACCTTGCCATTGAACGTGGAAAAGTCGAAGCGCTTGTTCAGGGTTCGGAGCTCTACAAGGAAACCATCCGCATCGACCCTTTGCCCGAGAAAAAGTGGAAAGCGATCCAGGCCCGTTGTCGTGGTCGCGTGGGCTCACTCATCGAGCTGCTCCAGGGTAAAATCTCCGATGAGATCATGACGATTGTCACCGACAAGGAGGAGGGGCTTTTTCCCTCTCCAAGAGAAATTCACCTCGACTGCAGTTGCCCGGACTGGGCGGATATGTGCAAGCATGTCGCAGCCGTGCTCTACGGAGTCGGAGTCCGCTTTGATTCCGCGCCGGAACTCCTTTTCAAGCTCCGCGGAGTGGATCATGCCGACCTCATTTCCGCCGATGCGTCCGCCGCTGCCTTGGGGACCGGCTCATCCCGCCGCCGAACCCTCGATGAGAGTTCGCTCAGCGAAGTCTTCGGGATCGAACTCGACACTCCACCCGTGCCTCGCAAGGTTCTCCCGCAAAAGCCCTCCGGGAAACCCAAAGCGGTGCCCGCATCCCGCCCGGAGAAAATCAAAAAATCCGCGGCCCCCGCAAAGAAATCCGCCCCGGTCCAATTTCTTCCCGCTGCGGCATCCATCCGCAAACTCCGTGCTGATCTGAACCTCACCAAGGCGGCCCTTGCCTCCAAAATCGGGGTGAGCGCCACCACGATCTCAAATTGGGAAGCCAAGCGTGGATCGCTTGCATTGCAAAAAAGTCCGCTCAAGCAGCTTCTTCGGCTTCACAAAGCAGCTCAGAAGAAATAGCCGGGAATCCATCTTCGGGGAAACGACGAGTTCTGGATTCCTTTGTGAGGGCTCTCCCTTCATGGTCTTCAAGCTCTTCATGGTTTATTTGTCCGTTTCTCTCATTCAGGTGCCGCAGGCTTACTGCTTGTCGAAGGGCGATTCTTCTTTCACCCTTGCCCCATCGCATGAGCTTTCTGGATTCCGTCTTCGAAAAATTGAAGCGCCACCCCAAACGGATCGTTTTTCCGGATGGTGACGACCCGCGGGTTATTCTCGCCGCGCAGGCATTCTACGAGCGCGGTGCGGGGGTCCCCGTTCTGATCGGCAAGCGGGAGGTGATCGAGCGCGTGGCTCTCGCCGAAAAGGCCGGCCTCGACCACGTGGCCATCATCAACCCGGAAACAGCTTCGGATCTGCCGCTGTTCTGCGACCGCCTTGAAAAACTTGAGCGTTACAAAAAGATGGGGATCACGAACCCGAGGGAGCTCATGGTTAACCCCAACTATTTTGCAGCCATGATGCTCCAGCACGGGCAGGTTGATGCCTTGGTTGGCGGGGTCAGCAGCTTTTCCGGGGCCTTGTTGCGGCCTTTGATCCGGTTGGTGAAACCCCTGCCGCACGCTCCGCTCATATCCGGGTGCGTCATTGCAGAGCTGCCGGGCCGGGATGTTGGCGACGATGGGGTTTTGTTCCTTGCCGATTGCGGCGTCGTGCCGGATCCGACCATGCAGCAACTGGCGGCGATCGCAGTCCAAACAGCCCTTGTTGCGCGCCAGGTCTTCGGCTCCAGGCCGCGGGTTGCCATGTTGAGTTTTTCGACGAAAGGCAGCGCGCGGACTTCCTCCACGGAAAAAGTTTCGGGAGCGGTGGATCTCGCACGCCGGTTGGCGGACGAACTGGGTGCTGAGATTGCCGTGGATGGCGAAATGCAGCTCGACGCGGCACTCGTCCCCGGTCTGGCCGAACGCAAAATGGGCCCCAGCCTGGTCGCCGGCCAGGCCAATGTCCTGATTTTTCCCGATCTTAACAGCGGCAACATCGCGGCCAAACTCATCCGCCACCTCGCGGGAGCCAATGTTTACGGACAGATTCTCCTCGGCCTTTCCCACCCGGCGGCGGACCTCTCGCGCGGGGCGACCGTGGAGGATATCACCGCCGTTGCCGCATTGGTGGGACTCCAAGCCATCGAATACCGGAAGCTCTACCCGGAAGAGGAACCCTCCTGACACCGCTTGAACGCGACAACGCCACGGATCTTCCTTGCTGCAACCGAGCAGAATACCGGCAAGACCACCATGGCGCTCGGTCTTCATGCCGCGCTCCGCGAACGATTCAACCGGATCGGATTCATCAAACCGGTCGGGCAGCGCTTCGTGGAAGTCGAAGGGAAGCGGATCGATGAAGACAGCGTACTGATCCGCAAGACGTTTGACACCCAGATGGCCATTGAGGACATGAGTCCGATCGCGGTGGAACCCGAGTTTACACGCCGCTACATCAACCATGCCAACCAGGAGGCCCTGGTCCGGCGAATCCAACACTCGTTCGACCGCGCGGCATGGGAAAAAGATTTCACCATTATTGAGGGCACCGGCCATGCCGGCGTGGGAAGTGTTTTTGATCTCTCCAATGCCCGGGTCGCACGCATTCTCCAAAGCAAGGTTCTTCTTGTGGTTCCTGGCGGCATCGGACGCCCCATCGATGAGGCCGTCGTCAACAAAGCTCTCTTTGATCAGGAAGGGGTCGAGGTCATCGGTGTTGTGATGAACAAACTTCTGCCATCCAAGATGGAACGAATCTCCGAGATCGCCCGCATGGGCTTCGCACGGCTCGGCATGGAACTCTTCGGCGTCATCCCCCGGGTCGAAATCCTCACCCAGCCCACCCTGCGCCAAATCTGCAACCACATCCACGGGGAATTCCTCCACCGCCCCGGCCGTTCACGCCGCAGGGTCCAAAATGTCCTGATCGGCGCGATGAGCCCCGCCCGCCTCTATGACGGTGTCGAAAACGGAACCCTCCTCGTGGTCCCCGGAGACCGGGACGATATTCTGCTTGCGGCTGTCTCCCGCAAGCCGGAGGAATCCCCCTTCTGCGGAGTCGTGCTCTCCGATGATCTCCGACCGGGTGAGAAGGTGATGGAACTCCTCGGGCAATCCGAACTCCCCGTGATTTCCTGCCGCCTCGACAGCTACACCATCTCAAGCCGCATCCACTCCATGACCGTGAAAACCCTGCCCGGCGACGAAGAAAAAATCCAAAGCATCCAGGACCTCGTGGCCAAACACGTGGACGTCGCACGGATCCTCGAAAAACTCTAGCGAGGCACGGCGTCGTCCCGTGTCCCGCTGAAGACTTTCCGCTGCGAAAAATCCTGCGGATTTCTGGGGGGTGAAAGTGGGCGAATTGGGTCGGTGTGCAAAAGTCAAAAATCCGCGCGAAGTAGCACTCACGAAAATGTTCATATTTGATTTTTGCACACTGACCCCGAATCCAATCCAATCCACGATGCTGATTACACTTGCAGGGGTCGTCACGCTTGTCAGCCCGCTGCAACCGCTGAACGCAAAGTCCCCAATGCTGGTCACGGGTTTTCCGTTTATTGTCGCAGGAATAACCATCTCGCCGGCCGG
>JBGSSC010000130.1:0-3453 GCA_041737265.1 Terrimicrobiaceae bacterium
TGGGGCTGCAAGCCGTGGTGCAGCCAACGCGGCGATCCGCCAGGAAGCACCGGGCGATTATTTCATCGGTCGGCGGATGTATAAGAAAGATTACAAGATGTGGGGATGGATCCGCGAGCCGGGCAAGCCATGGAAGACAGCCAAGCTCGTCATGCTCAACGAACAAAAAGTCCTCGCGCCCGACCGTCAGCAGGGCAAGCTCGGGTCAGACAACAACTACGAATACCGCCTCACAGGATCCTTCAGTGGCGGGCAGGTTTATGAGCCTGCAAGTGACGGTTTCTATCCCGAGTTTGTGCTTGCCGGCTACGAACTCCGATCGGCAACACCCCACCTAATCTACCAACAGAAACGACAGGCCGAGCCATCGGTCCGCATCCTCCAGCAACCGCTCTAGTGTCCTGCCCCAAGCCCAGCATTGAGGATTGCCGACTATTGATTTTTGAAGTGTTGAAACGGCAATCCACAATCTTATGAAAGAAATCCTTGCTCTTGTCGAAACCGCGGTCCGCGAGGGAAAATTGCTTGAAGCTTCCGCAAAGAATATCGAGGTCCTGATCGGGGCCGGAGCTTCGCCCCTTGCGCTGGCTTCGATCCATGAACTGGCTGCCAGCGGCAATTGGGCGGAACTTGACAACCGATTCTTCCGCACGCTCGCGTTTGGAACCGGAGGCCTGCGAGGCAAGAGCATCGGGGGGGTCGTGACCACCGCCGAGCGTGGCGAACCGCAGCCCCTCGGGCGTCCGCAATTTCCCTGCGTGGGGACAAACGCCATGAACGACCTCAACGTAAGCCGTGCGACGCAGGGCCTCACAACTTACGTGAAAAAACACTCCGCAAGGGAAGGCCGTGCCGGAAAACCCTCGATCTGTATCTGCCATGACACCCGATTCTTCTCCCGGGAGTTCGCGGAGTTGGCGGCTAAAGTCATTACCGACCTCGGATGCGACGCGTACCTTTTCGAAGCCCCGCGTTCCACGCCCGAGCTTTCCTTCGCGGTGCGACGCACGAACTCGCAGGCCGGAATCAATATCACGGCGAGCCACAACCCGCCCCAATACAACGGCTACAAAGTCTATTTCGAGGATGGAGCACAGGTTGTTGAACCTCATGCCTCGGGGATCATCGCGGAAGTCAATGCAGTCGCAGGGGAAAACTACCAGCCCGTGCCCGAAGCGGATCGTGGCAAGGTGATCCCAATGGGCCGGGAAATGGACGAAGCCTACATGGAGCGCCTCGCGACGCTTCCCTTGGAGCCGGAGTTGATCACAGACGGCGGGCTTAAGGTTGTTTACACGCCCCTGCATGGCGTTGGCGGCGTAATTATCAAACCGATCCTCCGCCGGTTGGGTGTTCATGTTGATGCGGTCGCCGAACAGGAAGTTCCTGACGGCCGTTTTCCCACCGTCAAATCTCCGAACCCGGAAAATGCTGAAGCTCTCACGATGGCCGTGGCACTTGCTGACAAAGTGGGCGCGGACCTGGTGATTGCAACGGACCCGGATGATGACCGGATGGGCATCGCCGCCCGCGATTCCAACGGAAAGCTGGTTTTGCTCACCGGCAATCAGACCGGATCAATCCTCTGCTGGCACCGGGTCTCAAGGCATTTCGCTCTTGGAGTCCTCAACGACTCAAACCGCGCTCGGGGCGTGGTCATCAAGACCTTCGTTACCACCGGCCTCCAGAATGCCATTGCCCAGCGCCACGGCCTGCGTTGTGTGGAAACGCTCACAGGCTTCAAATATATCGGAGAAAAGCTCACGAAGTACGAAGAGGCGATTCCCGCCGGCCTGCGGGCGAACTACCGGGAACTTTCCGAGAAAGAGACCCGCCGTCTCCGGCTTGAGCATTCCTCCTACTATGTCTTCGGGGGAGAGGAGAGTTACGGGTACAGCGCCTCGGATTTTGTGCGCGACAAAGATGGCAACAGCGCGGCGGTGCTCATCGCTGAAGCTGCTTCCTACGCCCGCTCCGAAGGCCTCACGCTGATCGGACTCCTTGACCGTATTTACCGCGGGTACGGGTTCTACTTTGAGCGGGGAGAATCCCTCGTAATGGACGGGGCCGAGGGAGCCGCTCAAATTCAAAAACTCGTGGATTCCTACGCATCGTCTCCCCCGGAGGAGATTGACGGAGCGGCAGTTGAGTCGGTCCAAAATTTTGCAACCGACAAGATCCACGACGCGGAGGGAGACCTCATCCCGTGCGAGGCGATGCTGATCATATCGCTATCAGACGGACGCAGGGTTGCCGTTCGTCCTTCGGGCACCGAGCCGAAAATCAAATATTACATGTTTGCGAGAGAAGAACCGCCCGCAGGCCGGGAATTCTCCCAGGGGGAGCTCGACGCTGCAAAGCCCCGTGTCATCGACTCCGTCGAACGGTTGTGGAAATGGCTCGCTGCGGACGCGCGGGCACGGGCCGGTTCGGGATCTTAGTTGCGCGGCCCGCTTTCGGTGGTAGTTTCCGCGGCATGATTCGTTGGGCATTTCTTCTGGCGGCTGTCCTTGCTTTTGCAGGCCGGTCCTCCGCCGCTTCTGTTTCGAAGAGCCTGGTTCGAATTGAGGCGACATTTCAGGAGCCCGACTACACACAGCCATGGACCGGTGGCCGGGTGAGCTCAGCCTCGGGTTCGGGATTTGTGATCGATGGAAACCGGATCCTGACCAACGCCCACGTCGTGAGCAACGCCCGCTACCTCACGGTCGCAAAGGAAGGAGACCCCGGCATCTACAAGGCGAGGGTCCTTCACGTTGCGCACGATTGTGACCTCGCGATGCTCACCGTGGACGACCCGAAGTTTTTCCGGGGCACCTCCCCCCTGAGCCTCGGGGGTATCCCCGCAATCGAATCCACCGTCTCGGTCTATGGCTACCCGATCGGGGGCGATCGCCTGTCGGTCACCCGCGGAATTGTCTCGCGCATCGACTTCCAGCCCTACTCGCACAGCGGAATGGATGCCCATCTGACGATCCAGATCGATGCTGCAATCAACCCGGGAAACAGCGGGGGGCCGGTACTGCAGGATGGAAAAGTCGTCGGCGTGGCGTTCCAAGGCTACTCGGGGGACGTTGCCCAGAATGTCGGCTACATGATCCCAACGCCGGTCATCAGCCGGTTTCTGGAGGACGTCAAAGATGGAACCTATGACCGCTACATGGACATCGCGATTTCGTATCACACCCTCAACAACCCGGCCATGCGCCGCGCGCTCGGGGTTCCCTGGGACGACCGGGGTGTCTATGTGGGTCAAGTCTACGGAGCCGGCGCATCCGACGGCCATCTCAAGGCGGGCGATGTTTTGCTGTCGATCGACGGGCTGCCGATTTCCAGCGACGGTTCGGTGCCCATGGATGGCGAACAGATCGAGATGGCCGAAGTGGTTGAGCGCAAATTCAAAGGCGACTCGGTGACCTTCGATGTCCTGCGCGACGGGGCCACGCTCAGCGT
>JBGSSC010000132.1:0-4404 GCA_041737265.1 Terrimicrobiaceae bacterium
TCTGTGCAAACCACCCCACCGAAGGTCGTTCCCGCTTTCCGCCGCGAAGCTTCAATCGCGCTGAAGGTGTTGAACTCCAGGTCGTCGTGATGAGCTCCAACCGTGAAATGAGAAATGCGGTCAACCTCCGATCCGAGAAGAATGTCCGGATCGGGTGCGTTGAGCGGTGGAAGCGGAGATGTCATCGGGTTGGGTTCCCTCCATAATGGCCCGCCGCGCGGGAGAGGGAATCCCGAATTTCACGCCTCAGTGCCGCAGGCTCAAGAACCTCCGCGTGATCCCCCCATCCAAGAATCCACTTCCGCAAATCCGGGGCCACCCCGACCTTCATCGTCAACTCGGCCCCGCCATCGGGCAACGGTCGCAGCTTCTGCGATTTATGCCACTTCTTCTCGGCGACAAGGCGCGCGGTGAACGCATCGAAACGCACTTTCACAAGCTCCGCACCCGCGCTTTCGAACGCCGAGAAACTGTCCGCAAACATTTCCGATACCGAAAAGCCGGATGGACGCCGTGAGGGACGCTTCAAACTCTTGGCGCGGCGGATCCGGGTGAGGGCAAAGGTCCGCCTCGCCCCGCGAACCTGGTCCCCGGCAATGAGATACCACTGCCCGTCAATGCACGTGAGATGATAGGGATCCACCCTCCTTCTCTCGGGCTTCGTCGCCCGCAGGCTCATGTAGTCGAACTCCACCACATGCCCGGCGACAAGCGCATCGGCCAGAGCTTCAAATACCTTCAGCTCGGAAAGCGGCACCCCCGAGGGACGGAATGAAACCGCCGCCGACAATTCATGCAGCGAAACCCCGGCTTCCCCCTCCAGACTCGATGCCAGCTTCTCAAAGGCTGAGCGAAGAGGCTTCTCAAAGGACGTCCCGCGGTATTGTTCCACCGCTTTCTGCGCAACCAGCAAAGCCACCAACTCCCCGTGGCTCACCGTCACCATCGGAAATTGACCCACCGGTTTTGTGTAATGAAATCCATGGCGCCCCTGGTCGTAGTCGATCGGCAGCAGCAACTGATCGCGCATGAAATCAATGTCCCGCTGGACCGTCTTGTACGAGACCTCGAAGACCCCGGCCAGCCCCGAACAATTCGGATAGCGGTCTGCTGCCAGCATCTCATGAATCTTGACCATCCGCGCCAATGGAGGACGGGACCGGGGGGGCTGCGGAGAGGAGGAACGCCGGGAAAAAGAATTTTTGGAAACTTTTCGCATAGGACAGTATTTGTCCTATGCCGTCCGGCAAAGTCAAGCGCGTTATGAAAAACATCCAAAACCTTCTGTGGAACCGCAACCGCAAGTCCCGCCGCACCGTGCACGAACAACTCGAGCTCCCGCTTCCGGGTTCCCGCCTGACCCGTGACGAGATCGGCTTTCTCGGCGAACTGCGCCGCGTGCGTCAGGAAATCTCGTCCGGCCGGAACTGAGCGGCTCCGCGCCGATCCAGAGTGAGGCAGGGTTCCACCGGCTCATGCCGGCGGCCACGTAGCCGCGTTCGTGAGAACGTGGCCGTGGAAAATCCCACGCGCTTTTAATCGCACCCTGGAACTGCCGAAAGGCACGCCCGCGCTTGCAGCCGGCGCTGCACCGCGTATGCTTGATGGATGCTCATGCTTACTGCCAGAGAACTCCGCCTGTTGGCGTTCATTGTCGGCGCCGCCCTTCTGGGTGTCGCGGTTCAGCACTGGCGCGGAAGCGCCGGGGTGGAAACCGCCGTGGCCGCTGCAGGGGAGTCTGCCCGCTGACCTGATGGAAACCATCGGATTCATGGAGGCCCTTGAGGCAATCACCGGCCGCGACGACCGCTACGACAAGGAAGCCTATGCCTTCCTTCGAGATGCTTTGGAGTCGACAATCAAACGCCGCAAAAAGACCCGCAAGGAAGTCGGCACCCATGTGAGCGCGGCGGAACTGCTGGAAGGCTTCCGCCTGCATGCGCTGCATGAGTTCGGACCGATGACCCTTACCGTATTGGACTACTGGGGAGTTCGCTCCTGCGAGGATGTCGGCCACATGGTGTTCAATCTTGTGGCTTCGGGGGTCTTCGGAAAGACGGATGAGGATTCGATTGAGGGGTTTCGGGAGGGGTATGACTTTGAAGAGGCATTCGTGCGGCCATTCCGTCCGGAGCGAAGCCGATTGAGCGGATCGCAGGGTTCGGTTGTCGAACCTCCCCAATGAGAAGATTGTTAACCGCCCTCATGGCCCTTTTTCCCGTCATCGCACATACCAAAGCCCCGGTTGCCGATTTGAGCCTGCCTCCGGCCGGAGCCCGCATTGAAACGCTTCCGAACGGTCTCACGATCATTGTTAAGGAATACCGGAGTGCCCCGGTGGCCAGCCTGCAGGCATGGTGCGGCACAGGCAGCATCCATGAGGGGAAGTGGATGGGGGCCGGCCTCTCCCACATTCTCGAACACATGCTCTTCAAGGGCACCGAAACCCGCAAGGCGGGAGACATCGCCCGGCAAATCCAGGATCAGGGCGGCATGATCAACGCCTACACCAGCTTTGACCGCACGGTCTATTGGATCGATGTGCCTTCCTCCGGCGCGATGGGGGCGCTCGATATCCTCGCCGACGCGATGCTCCACTCGACGCTGCCGGAAGAGGAATACGGCAAGGAACAGGAAGTCATCCGGCGGGAATTCGCCATGGGCTTTGACGATCCGGGCCGTCAGGGCACCCAACTCATGCTTCGCACGGTTTTCGGTGAGAGTCCCTTCCGGCACCCGGTGATCGGCTATCTGGATGTTTACAACCGGCTGACGCGCGACGACGTGATGGATTATTACCGCGCACGTTACGTTCCGAACAATCTGACCTTTGTCGTGGCCGGAGATGTTGATGCGGACGCGGTGATCGCACGACTCACGGAAATTTTTGACGATACGCCACGTAAGGCCCTCGAGCCCGTGTTCATTGCAAGCGAGCCGGAACAAATGGGCCGCCGCGAGGCACATGAAGAATTTGCGGCCACCGAGTTGACCCGCCTGACCCTCGCATGGAGGGTGCCGGGTCTCGACAACCCCGATACTCCCGCACTCGAAATTCTCGGCGAAATCCTCGGCTCCGGCCGGAGCAGCCTCCTCAACCAGGAATTGCGGGAAAAAGCAAAAATCGTGCACCAGATCGGCTCGGGCATGTTCAGCCTTCAGACCGACGGAATCTTCGTGATCCAGGCGGTCGCCGACCCCGGAAAGCGTGGCGAGGCCGAGACGAGCGCCCTCGCACTGGTCAAGGAATTCACGGAGAAGGGCCCCTCACCTGCCGAACTCGACCGTGCAAAAAAATCCCTGCTGGCTTCGCAATTTTCCGCCTTGGAGACTGCCCGGGGTCAGGCCTCGGACCTGGGTTCAAACTGGCTCCTGACACGCAACCTGGACTTCAGCCGCCACTACCTGGAAACGCTTTCGAAAGTCACCGCGGATGACATCCGCCGCGTCGCGGCGAAGTATCTGAGTCCCGACCGACTCAGCGTGACATCGCTCAACCCGCCGGGAGGCCTCGCAGAGCAGGAGAAGAAAGGCGAAGCCACGGAAAAGCCACCGGTTCAGATGTTCACTCTCAAGAACGGGTTGCGGGTGATTGTTCGTGAGGACCGCCGGTTGCCGCTTGTGACCCTCCATGCCGCATTCCGCGGAGGCGTGCTCACGGAAACCAAGGACAACAACGGCATCACGAAGTTACTTTCCCGCTCACTGCTCAAAGGCACAAAGACCAGCAGCGCACGGGAGATCGCCGAACGGATCGAAGGCGTCGGAGGCCGGATCGGCGGAGATGCAGGCAACAACAGCTGGAATGTCTCGGTCGGAGTGATGGCTCCGGACCTCGCTCTGGGAATGGAAACCCTCGCCGATGTGATCCTGAACCCCGCCTTCGAGGAGACGGAGGTCGAACTCGAAAAGCAGACCCTTCTCGCCGCTCTCAAAGCCGAGGATGAACAGATCACAGTCGTGGCCCGCAATGCAACCCGGCAAGCCCTCTTCGGAAGCCACCCCTATGGACTGCGCACGGGCGGGAGCCCGGAGAGTGTTGCCGCGCTGAAGGCGTCCGATCTGGCAGTCTTTCACAAGGAACTTGCGGTTGCGAAAAATGGCGTGCTCGCAATTTTTGGAGATGTGGATGCCAAGGAAGCCGTCGCACTGGCGGAGAAATATTTCGCGGCCCTGCCGGCCGGAGAGTCCGCGTTCGCCGGTCTCAAAGCCCCGGATTTCCCCTCCGCTCCCGTGTCCGTTGAGCAGGGCATGGACAAACAACAGGCTGTTCTCATGTTCGCATTTCCCGGCCCCGAGCTGCTTGCGGAAGACCGGCCCGCCATGGATCTTATCAACGAAGCATCCAACGACCTGGGCTCACGCTTTTTTGACCGCATCCGCGAAAAAATGGGCCTCGCCTAC
>JBGSSC010000182.1:0-4139 GCA_041737265.1 Terrimicrobiaceae bacterium
ATGGCCTTAATAGATTTGGAGATGGCCGCCCCCCCACACAAGATTCCCCCGGAAAAAGTCGAGCGGCTCGCGGACATCATCATGGTGATGCAGCGCTGCTTCATTCAGCGGCTCTCCGAAAACCTTTCGCACGGGCAGGTCTCTTTCCCCCAGTATTTTCTGTTGGCCCACATCGCGGGAGGCGACGGGGTTTCCATGACCGAGATTGCATCGAAGATGAACCACTCGACAGCGGCCGCGACAGGGCTGGTTGACCGCCTCGAGAATCTGGATTACGTCCAAAGAGGCGCGGCATCCAACGATCGAAGGAAGGTGCTTGTGAAGATCACCCGCAAGGGACAACTTCTCGTCGAACGGATCCGTCTGGAGTTTATCGGGAATCTCGAAACTCTGATGGGTCAACTCACGCCATCGGAACAATTGTCCTGGCTTCGCATCTACGAAAAAATCCACACTTACTGCACGAACCAAACAAAACCCGTCCCGCCTGCCCATTCATGAAACAAACGAACTCCGTCCTCGCACTGGCACTGGTAATATCAGTCGTGGCCGCCGTCGCCCAGACCCCGACTCCCACCCCCTCTTGGCCTCAGCTTCCGACTCCACAACGCTACTCGCTGAGTGATCTGCCGCCCGCAGGGAATATCACCGCTCCCACCACCGCTCTTCCCTCCCCCTCCCCCTCCCCGGCTTCCACGACTGTGGTCCCGACTGCGACCCCGGACCAATCTCCGACCCCATCGCCTTCTCCGACTCCCCTCCCCGATGGAACGATGCCGCTCACACCTCCGCCGCTCCCCACGCCTGCGATCCAGGACGCAGCCACGCTTTCCGAAGAACTCAGCCTCCCGATTCCTGCACCTTCCACGTACTCCGAGCCACTCAGTCCTCCCACGGAGGCGGAAAAACTCAAAGAATCCGATCGCATTGCCATGCAGCAAAGGATGGTCATGGCAGACTTCGAGAAGTCGCTGGCCACTCTCATTGCCCAGCAGCGCAATTCCTCCGTCGCCGACCTCACCCTGAACGGGGCCGTAACGATAGCCCTGCGCCAAAACCCGGATATCCTCAATGCGATCCAGCAAATCCGCCTGACCAGGGGCCAACTCATCGAAGTCGTGTCCCAGGCGGTTCCCCAGATCGGCATATCGAGCGGATACAACCAGACCGCGCAGTCCCTCAACAACCAGGCACAAAGCTCGGGCTCCTCGTCACTCGTGATCCCGAACCCCGCGGGAGGCCCGCCCACGGTCCTGGAATTGCAAAGCAGCACCCCACCCAACCAGAATCAAACGTGGAATATCCAGTTTCAGGGAACCCAGCTCATTTACGACGGCGGAGCGACGGTGGCCGGGATTCGCGCCGGATCCGCAGCCTATGACAGCGCCTTCTTCAGCCTCCGCTCCACGATCGACAACGTCGTCGCCGGGGTTGTCGCCCGATTCTACGAGGTCGTGCTCAACCGCGCCCTCATTGTTGCCCAACAACAAAACGTTGCCCTGCTCGAGCAACAGGTCAAAGATCAGCAAAACCGCTTTGACGCCGGTACCGTGCCCCGCTTCAACGTGCTCCAAGCCGAGGTTGCACTGGCCAATGCCAAACCTCCGCTCATCCAGGCGGAAAATGCGTTCCGGATTTCTCTCTACCAACTCGTAAGGCTCCTGGGGATGGACTATCCACGGGGCCATCCCAGCGAGGTGCCGTTCAATGTCGTCGGCACCCTTGGCTATTCGCCCAAACCGATCGACACCGACGCCTCGATCCGCGTGGCCATCGCCCGCAACCCGAGCCTCAAGGCCCAGAGGCAGACAATTCTCGCACAGGCCTCCAACGTCAGCGCCCAGTTCGCAGGCTACTTCCCATCCCTCAACGCGAACGTGGGCTATCAGGTCCAAAATAATACAAGCTCGGAAAACCTCGGCGACAACCTCACCGGCTGGTTCTTTGGCGCCACGGGTTCATGGAACATCTGGGACGGCGGCGAAACCTACGGGCGGGTCGCACAGGCCAAAGCCCAGCTCATGCAGGCCAAGAACAATTATGACAACGGCGTGAGAACCGTCGTGCTCGACGTGCAGGAAGCCATATCCAACCTGCGGCAGGCAAAAGAGACCATCGAGAGCCAGACGGCCAGTGTCGTTCAGGCCACCGAGGCGCTGCGCCTGGCCCGGGAACGCCTTGACGCGGGTGCCGGCACGCAGCTCGACGTGCTGAATGCGCAGGTTCAGTTGCTCCAATCCCAGACCAACGTGCTCCAGGCGCGCTACGACTACATCGCCGCCATGGCGGCCTACGACAGAGCGCTCGCACTCGATACCCAATATGTCGAAACCTTTGACGACCCGCTCATCCGACCGCTCAACCCTCAACAATTGACGCGTTCCGAAACCAAATCCTTCCAACGGGCCACCGCCCCCGACAAGCCCCAACCCAAATTGCCGGGCCGTCTCCGGAACGAAGATCCCATCCAGCCCATTCTCGAGACCGGTGAGAAAGCCAAGCCAACGCCGAAGCCCAAGCCAACCCCCAGGCCCAAACGCACGCCCAAACCCAAGCCAACACCGCGAACCACCGGACCCTAATCCGGCGCAGCCGGTGCCAAGGGGTGGGTGTGAGGGCAAGGGGACCCGCTGAGAAATGGCCTCCAATACCGCCGGATTAGAAAATTTTGCTGCGCAAAATGTTGCCCCGGAGAATTAAGAATCAACAATCGGCAATCCTCCCCATCCTTCGTGTGAGGCCTGCATCGTCTCCGAATATCTTGCGCTTTTAGCGCAGAATTTCATCGATAAGCATCAATGCTTGTTCCGGGACTTCGCCCGGAAAATGAGAGACATCTCGCAGTCATCCATCTCATTCGTAGGCGCCTCCGCTGCTTTCGTGAGGCAGTGTCACACCCCGATGTCCTCATCCCAAAGATGGGGACTCGCCTGGGTAAAATCCCTCATCATTGCGATACATTCCGGGTCGTTGAGCACCTCGATCTCCACCCCATTGGAACGCAACCAGTCCTCAGCCCCGAGGAACGTCACGTTCTCACCGACCACAATTTTAGGAATTTTGTAGAGAAGCGCCGTCCCGCTGCACATCGAACAGGGCGAAAGCGTCGTATAAAGCACGCATTCCCGGTAAACCGAGGCCGGGTGCCGCCCGGCATCCCGGAAGGCGCTCATCTCCCCGTGCAAAATCGGGTCCCCGCTCTGCACCCGCATGTTGTGCCCCCGCCCAAGGATCTTGCCCCGATAGACAATCACCGATCCAATCGGAATCCCCCCCTCCTCCAGCCCCAAACGCGCCTCGGCAACCGCCGCATCAAAAAATTCATCCCTCATCCACCTATCCTTCCCCTGCCGCCCTACCCAGAAAAGCAAAAATCTTGGCTTTTCCCTTGCCCCTGCCCCCCACTTGAAGCAAATTCATCTGCTCTCGCAGATTGACCCTATCGTCCAGCGGTTAGGACACCGCCCTTTCACGGCGGTGACACGGGTTCGAATCCCGTTAGGGTCGCCATTCAAAAAATGGCATTTCCCTCTGTAATCCGGCTCTCCACCAAACACTGGGGAAGAGGCTCATTGTAGATGTTGATGGTTAACCGCACTGAGCGATGAAGCGCATGCGGTAGTTGTTGAAGTTAAGAAGCTGTTTCAGAAGATCCGGGGACGGTCCCCCGAGAAAAACCACGATCGTCCTGATCAAGCAGGAGGACGGTCAGCTTCTTGGGCCCGTGAGCGCCGAGGACGAGGATGCGCTCGATGTCGCCGGTCCGGCTGGGCCCGGTGATGAAGGAGAGGAACGACGGGATGCTTCTATAGGCCGCCCGGACAGCGGCAAACGCATCGGAGAGGTCGCCGACGAGCTGGCTGCGGGAGGCGATGACGATGTGGTGGGGAGGGAGGACGGAGAGGGCGCGGCCGCCGGCGGAGGCCGAGGTGACGACGATCCCGCCGGTCTGGGCGACCAGGACGTCGCAGCCGCTGATCCCGACATCGCAGCGTTCGAGGGCGGCCTTATCGTAAGAAGCGTCGGTGAGGAGGATGGGCAGGCCGAGCGAGCGGACGGCGTCATGCCCGAGCGCAAAGCGGTGCGAGGCGACGGATTTCCAACCCTCCTCGCGGGCCAGCTTGGCGAGCTCGGCCGCC
>JBGSSC010000192.1:0-11895 GCA_041737265.1 Terrimicrobiaceae bacterium
GCAGCCGAGTGCGAGGGTCTGGGAAGAAGTGCGCAGCGAACAGGGGCTTTGCACACCGAAGACCTGCGCAAAAAACCCGAGGTGTTTCTACCAGGCTCTGCGCCGCCGGCTTGCGACAGCTGACCTTGTCGTCGTGAATCACGCGCTGTTTTTCACGCTGGCCGGTGCACGGGCGGATGACGTGCAGACCCGTGGGATTCTTTTCGCCGACGATTTCGTGATTTTCGACGAGGCGCACACGCTCGAGGATGTTGCTGCCCGGCATATCGGGATGGACCTCTCCCAGATCGGGGTGCGTCGCGGGTTGCAGCGCCTTTACAATCCGAAGACCAAGAAAGGAATGCTTCAAGCCGCAGGCAGCGGCCCGGGATGTGCCTCGGTCGCCACGGTTCTCCCCCAGGTCGATGAATTTTTTGCCTCTGTCGCAGCCGGTTGCCGGTTTGGCAGGGGGCGCGTTTACCGCGTGCGCGAGCCGGGGATTGCCGACCCCTCCGAACTCACCGGCGCCCTTGAAAATCTGGGCAGGTTTGTTTCAGCCCTTGCAGGCAACCAGGAGGACGAAACCCGGAAGGCGGAACTCGCTGAAGCCGCCGCCAAGCTGCGTGCCGCCCGCGCCGCGATCCGGGATTTTATTGCAATGGATCAGGACGACCACGTTTATTGGGTGGAGCAATACGGGCGGGGAGATGCCTTCTGCGCTCTCAAGGCCGCCCCCGTTGACCTCGCAGCCGCCCTCCGCGCGATGCTCTTCCGCGAGGATTCCACCTGTATTCTCACGAGCGCCACCCTCGCGGTGGGGTCGGCAGATCTTTCTTACCTGCGCAAACGCATCGGGGCAGAGTCGGCCCGTCCCGTACGAATCGGCAGTCCCTTCGACTATGCCAGGCAGATGGAGTTGCATCTTGTGAAGGCGATGCCCGATCCCAAGGATGCGGGTTATGCGGTCGCCTTGGAAAAATGGATCGCTCTCTTTGCCGATCGCAGCGAGGGGAGGGCGTTCGTTCTCTTCACAAGCTACCAAACCATGCGGGGAGTGGCAGAGAAGATGACTCCGCACTTCGAGAATAAAGGCTGGCCCTTGTTGGTGCAGGGAGACGGCAAACCCGCGCACCGGATGGTCGAGGAATTCCGATCGAGCCCGCACGCGGTGCTCTTCGGCGTGGACAGCTTCTGGGCCGGCGTTGACGTCCCCGGCGAGGCCCTCTCCAACGTGATTATCACCCGTCTCCCTTTCGTCACCCCGGACCACCCGCTGGTCGAAGCCCGCATCGAGGCGATCGAGGAAAATGGCGGGCGCGCCTTCGACCAATACTCGCTGCCTGAGGCCATCCTCAAACTCCGTCAGGGCGTCGGCCGCCTCATCCGCACCCGCGCGGACCGGGGTCTCATCGTGATCCTCGACAGCCGGATTCTCAGCAAACCCTATGGCCGCGCATTCCTGAGCGCTCTTCCCGAATGTCCGACGACAATCCACTGAATCCCCAGCCGACCCGTCCGAAAGAAGGTTGCGGCACAGTCATCCTGTGGGTGGCAATTGCCGCCGTGCTCTCCGGGTTGGTCACCCTGGCCGCGGTCTGGCTGCTGAGCTTGCGGGTTACGGACGAGATCCGCGCTTTTTCCGAGGGGGTGGCCGATCGTTTCGAAGCCGCTTTGCAGATCCGCCCGGAGGTGCGTGTGGATGGAATTGTCGTCGTCGAAGGCAGCAGCCCGATTCTCGAAGTGGCAACGGCACAAAAAGAACTCCTCGCCAGGTACCGCTGGAGCCACACCCGCTTGTACTCAACAAAAACCATCGAGATCGAGGCTCCCTTCATCGCCAAGGCCGGATTCAGCCTCGACGAACCCCTCCGTATCCGCGTGGATCCCCGCACCCGCGAACTCAATGCCGATTTTCCAAGTCCGCGACTTCTCTCGCTCGAAATGGGCGACCCCAGGATTCTCACCGATGAGGACGGTTTCTGGAACAAGCTGACCGCCGCCGACCGTGAAGAGGCGTTCCGTGAGCTGCGCGCGTCGGCAGTGAAAAAGCTCGAGGCCAGCAGCTTTCTGGGTCAGGCCCGCCGTGAGACAGAAGCCCGCTTCCGGGAACTCCTGGCCCCTGTCCCGACGGATTAGGAATCGGTCTTCCATAGATCGTGCTGGCCATGCGGCATGGGATGTATTAGTTTTTCTACTCCATGACAACACCCTCTTCCTCTGCCAGCCACCGCACAGAATCCGACACGATGGGCCCGATCGAGGTGCCCTCCGACCGCTACTGGGGAGCGCAAACAGCACGGTCTCTGATTCACTTCGCCATCGGTAACGACACCAAACCCCGCGAACTCATCAAGGCCCTCGGGATCCTGAAGAAGTCGTGCGCACTGGCCAATCGCGATCTTGGCAAGTTGTCGGAAGAGAAATGCGGGCTGATCGGCAAGGCTGCGGATGAAGTGATCGCCGGCAAGCTGGACGACCATTTTCCTTTGCGGATTTGGCAAACAGGCAGCGGCACGCAAAGCAACATGAATGCCAATGAGGTTATTTCCAACCGGGCGATCGAGATGGCGGGCGGTGTGATGGGGAGCAAAAAGCCGGTGCATCCCAACGATGATGTGAACATGTCGCAATCCTCCAACGACACCTTCCCGACAGCCATGTCGATAGCGGCTGCGCAGGTAGTGGTTGAAAACCTCCTGCCTGCGGTGCGTGAGCTTCGGGAGACACTTTCTGCCAAGGCGGAGGCCTTTGCCGGTATCGTGAAGATCGGGCGCACACACCTGCAGGACGCGACTCCGCTCACGCTGGGGCAGGAATTTTCGGGCTACGTCGCCATGCTCGATATTGCGATGCGGGATATCGAGCGCTCGCTGGGAGGTTTGCGCGAGTTGGCCATCGGCGGCACGGCGGTCGGCACAGGTCTCAATGCGCATCCCGAGTTCGGCGACCGCGCGGCAGCCCATATTGCGACTATTGGCGGCCAGCCCTTCGTTTCCGCCGCCAATAAATTCGCGGCCCTTGCTGGCCACAACGAGTTTGTAATCGCCAGTGGAGCAGTCAAGGCCCTTGCCTGCGCACTCATGAAAATCGCCAATGATATCCGTTGGCTGGCTTCCGGACCCCGGTGCGGACTCGGGGAGCTCACCATCCCGGAAAACGAGCCCGGCTCGTCCATCATGCCGGGAAAAGTGAACCCCACCCAGTCGGAGGCCATCACCATGATCGCCGTTCAGGTCATGGGCAACGATACCGCAATCGGCATCGCCGCCTCACAGGGCAACTTCGAATTGAAGGTCTTCAAGCCGGTCATCATCCACAACTTCCTGCACTCGGTGCGCCTGCTGGCCGACGGATGCCGTTCCTTTGACGAGCATTGCGCCCGCGGGATCGAGCCCAATCGCGAAAAAATTGCCGAATACGTCAAGAACTCGCTCATGCTGGTCACCGCGCTCAATCCGCATATCGGCTACGACAAAGCAGCGGCCATTGCCAAAAAGGCACACAAGGAAGGCACCGGTCTCAAGGAGGCCGCAGTGGCCCTCGGTCACGTCACTCCGGAGCAGTTTGACGAGTGGGTGGTCGCCGAACGCATGACCCGGCCCTAAACCGGCGGGTGCCGGTAGTTAGGGGCCCCGGCCCATATGGAGGGTTCCGCTTCGTCGGAACCGTAGCATATGGGAAACGACGAAGCGTTTCCCTCCATTTGGAATTTCGGGGCAGGGAGGATGCTTCGTTTACGGTCGGTCCGTCCGGCGAATCGGCTTGCTTTTTGGTGAGGTGACGGCGGATAGTCCGCTCATGATTGAAGTCGAGGTTTACGCGGCAGGGGTCCGCGCTCCGGAGAAGATGATGGGTCTCGCGCTGGAGCTCGAAGCCTTTACGGGATTGCGCTACAAGGTGGATACGAACCATGACATCGTATACATGGAGTTTACAGGCAGCGTGCCCGACGCGGATTCGATCCGTACGATTTTCAAAAAAATTGAGCTGGAAGCCAAATTTGTAGGACAGCTCCCTCCTGAAGTGAGTGAAAAGAAAAAGACTCAGAGGATCGACTTGGGGGAAGGTGTCTGAGCCGATTCTGAGCACAGCCGCAGGCCTGCATTTCCGGTTCCTGTTGAGCTGTGTTTGATCCCGGCAAGAACGCTCTATCGGCCTTCTGCATCTATCTCGGGCAGGTGGGCCTGCTTGCGTGGGAGACCCTCTGCTCGATTGCCGCCGGTCGCATCCGATGGCGTCTCGTCCTGCGCCAGATTGCCATGATCGGCTACGGGTCACAGCTCGTGGTGGTGGTTACAGGTGCTTTCACCGGGGCGGTTTTCACGGCACAGGCCTACTTTCAGTTTGCGAGTTTGAACATGGAGACGGCGGTCGGGCCGGTGGTGACGCTGGCGATGTTCCGCGAGCTCGGGCCGGTGCTGACCGGTCTGATGGTGGCGGGCAGGGTGGGGGCTGCCATGAGTGCCGAAATCGGTACGATGAAAGTCACCCAGCAACTCGACGCGCTCAGAGCGCTGGCCGTTCACCCGGTGGACTACCTCGTCGTTCCTCGCGCCCTGGCCATGTTTATCTCGATGCCGCTCCTTGTCGTTGAATGTGTGGGCTGCGGGGTGCTGGCCGCATACTTTGTGGCCGTGCGGGTGCTCGACGTGGAGGCCGCCTATTTTGTCGCCAACATGGTCAAGTTCACCGAGGCGAGTGATATCGCCATGGCGCTCATCAAGGGGTTCTTCTTCGCCGGCGTGATCGTGTTCATCTCTTGTCGCGAGGGGCTCTATGCGAGGGAGGGAGCCGTCGGCGTTGGACGTGCGACCACGGAAAGTGTTGTGACCTGCTCGCTGGCTATCCTGATCGCCAACTTTTTTCTCACGATGTTTCTCAACATCCTTTTTCCTGCAGGCGCGCGATGAGCGGAGCACTGCTATCTGTGCGGGATCTCCGCACTTCGATCGGCACGCAGGAAATTCTTCGCGGGTTCAACCTCGAGGTTCATCGCGGCGAGACCCTGGTACTGCTGGGGAAAAGCGGCGGTGGAAAGAGCGTGTTTCTCCGGCATTTGATCGGACTAATGAAGCCCGATGCCGGGGAAATTCTTTTCGAAGGCCGGGATATCGTCCCACTCACCGAGCGGCAACTCGAACCCGTGCGACGGAAGATCGGAATGCTTTTTCAGGACGGTGCGCTCTTTGACTCGATGACCGTGGCCGAGAATGTCTCCTTTCCGCTCCAGGAACGGGGGGAAAGGAATCCCGCGGTCATCAAGGCGAAGGTGACCGAGTCTCTCGATCTCGTAAACATGGGCGGCCACGACAAAAAAATGCCTGTCAACCTGAGCGGCGGAATGCGCAAGCGGGTCGCCCTCGCGCGTGCAATCATCAGCACTCCCCAGGTGGTCCTCTACGACGAACCGACCGCTGGCCTGGATCCGATTGTTTCCGACAGCATCAACCGCCTCATCCGCCGCCTCCAAAGCCAGCTTCATGTCACATCCATCGTCGTCACCCACGACATGACGAGTTGTTTTCACATCGCGGACCGGGTGGCTTTGTTGAACGAAGGGAAGTGTTATTTTCTGGGAACCCCTGCCGAACTGCGGGCGGAAAATGATCCTGTTGTGCGGGATTTTGTGGACGGGCGCTCCCAAGGCGACGAATCTTGAGCACGATGGAATCACGGGAACTAGGCAGTCAGCTTCGAGTCGGTATTTTTTTGGTTCTCGGCCTTGCCGCCGTCGCCGCGATGGTCGTCTATTTTGGAAGGTTCGGTGACGGCATCCGGAGCTATTATCAACTCCGCGTGGAATACCCGAATGCCAGCGGGTTACTGAAGGGTGCGAGCGTTTTGCTGGCCGGAGCGAAAGTGGGTTCGGTGGAGACTCCTCCCACGATTCTTCCCGATATGGATGGGGTTTATGTGATGCTGAAGATTTACGAAGAGGTGCATATCCCGTCGGCCTCCGAATTTTCCGTGGGCAGCTCGGGTCTTCTGGGCGACCGCTTTGTTCAGATCACCCTGGGCAAGGGAGCTCTTGAATCTCCTCCTATCGAGCCGGGGTCTGTGATCAAAGGAAAATCCGAGTCCGGTGGATTCGCCGAGCTTACCGAGGGTGCGGGCGATCTCATGGGCGACATTCGCGAAGCCGTCAAGAGCATCAACACGATCGCGCAGAAACTCGATTCCCAATTGCTCAGCGAGGCCTCCATCTCGGATTTGAAAAAGACCATGAAGAATCTGGAGCAGACGAGTGCTTCCTTTGCCGAGGCTTCGGGAAAAGTTGATTCCGTGCTCGAGCAGGCAAAGCAAACAGTCTCTGCCGGAGATGCCACGCTTGCCTCCACCAAAGCTGCCGCGGAGGAGTTCCGGAAGGCAATGGTCGATGTGCGCGCCCTTGTTGCCCAGGCAAAGCATGGGAGGGGGCCGCTCGGGGCCCTGCTGAACGACCGCGAGATGGCTGACAATCTGCGGGCGTTGGTCGCCAACATGCGGCGGCACGGTATTCTCTGGTACCGGGATTCAGCGAAGGGCAGGCCTCCGGCCTCGCGCTGATCCAGCAGGCTGTCGGACTTGTAAAAGGCCGACATGCCAGAAAAGTGGGATGCTCCTTCCGCGCAGCGGAAGTTTTAGCAGCTTGTCTGGCAGGGCCACCCCTTATCTCCCAGGATTCCCATTCCAGCCTGCTTCTGCGGAACTTGGGCTAGCCCCAATACTGTTCACTTAATGGTTTTCCGATGCTTTTCCCTCGGCGAGCGTCGTTTGGTGGGGCCGCGCGACCTGCGGATGGGGTAGCCGGACATTTTTCGCTTCACACCCTTGGGTCCGTAGCGCCTCTTTCTTTCCGACACGCGCACATCGAGGATCTCACGGCAGATGGATGCGAGCCAAAGCGGCAGATCCTCAGGGGGAAAGGGCTGGCATGACAGCCAGTTTGCGACGGATGACGCGCAAGGAATGCGTGAAGGAGAGGCGGTCGGGGTCGACATGCTGGTGCCGGGCCGCCTCGCTCATTAAAGTCCGCACGGCCCGATGGGCCAGCATCATCCCGTAAAACTCCTGCTCCACGAGTTTGGGTGTTTTGCTGCGCAGCACCACTTGACCGCCGCGCAAATGGGTCTTGAACTCGTCGAGCACCCCTTCGATTTCCCAGCGTTGCGGATAAAGGGCGGCCAGTTCTTCTGCCGGTGCTTCCCGGGGATCGTGCAGGGTCGTAACCAGACGGTAAAGGGGTTCTGGATCCTCGATTCCCTCGATTTCATATTCGATCACCCGCACAACGATCCCGTCGCGTTTTTGGCGTTGGGCTTTTTCCGAGGGGTAAATCCGGGAAAGGTAGGATCCGTCTTCGAGCACTTTCTCCACGGGAAGTTTGGCGTTGCCTCGAATCCTCCAAAGAAGTGCCGCCCCGGTGGATTGGGCCTTTTGCCAGAGCGGGAAGTTGGAATACAGGCGGTCGGCCAAACAAAGCATTCCCGGCTTGAGATCTCCGACCAGACTCTGGGCCAAAGTGACTTCATGGGTCGTGTAGGGCCCCATTCGCACGGCGAAGATCGCGTGCGGCCCGCATTCGCAGAGGCTGGCAAAGCGCAACTGTGGGAAAGCCGCCTGTCCCCGGCTCGAGTTTTGACGTCCGAAGTAAGCCAGGTTCTCCTCGGTGTCGGGCACGTCCAAAGTGCTTCCGTCAATGGCAACCAGCCGCAGATTGCGGTAAAATCCCCCCGGCTCTTCTTTTTGCGCCAGCAGGACCACGCTTTCCTCCCAGAGCGCCTTGAGGGGATCCGCCCCCAATCTGTTGCGCGCTTGGGAGATCGCCGTCTTGCCGGCCACCTTAAGCCTGCCGCCCGCCCCGCCTTCCAGCCATTGCAGCCCCTCGACCAGGCAGCGCAGAACCTCCCCGGTGGAAACCGCCATGAATAGCCCCAAGGCGATCACGTAATACACCAGCGCCTCGGCGGGGAGATCTCTCACCCGTTTGCTCTGTAACCCCATCCTTTCGAGGATGCCCCGTATCCGCTCTCGCGGATAACTCCGGGCCAGAAGCCCAACACTCAGATGTTCGGCGATCCGGCCCCCGCTGCTCATCGCCATTGCGGTGCGTGCCATGGCGGCACAAGAAATCTCAGAGGGCGGTAGGTCCGTCAATACTTAAGTGAACAGTATTGGGGCTAGCCCGTCCACCGCACATCACGGTAGGGCGAGATGAGATGCTTGTCATCCGGGCAACACAATCGCCCGGCCACCACCCACCCGCAGTCGCGCGAAGCGAGTTCCGAGACCAACAAAGCCCGCCACTTCGCGACCTCTTGTTGGTAAATGGGATCCGCGATGCGGTCCTGAAGTTCCAGCGGATCGCTTTCGAGATCGAAAAACTGTTCCTGTCCGGTGCGTGGAAGCCAGATGAATTTCCGGAGTCCATCGGTGACGTATTGCATTTCTTGAATGGGATCAGAGGCCGTGCGGTGTTCGCCGTGGATGTGGGTCCGCCAGTCCGGGGATACACGGGTCATCAAAGGCCGCAAGCTGGAGCCATCGACAGAAGAGGGGCAAGGCAGGCCCGCAAGATCAAGGACGGTCGGCATGATGTCTCGCAATTCGACAACTTCCCCGACCACTGCCCGTACCGGTGGGTCGCAATCGGCCATCGACCGCGTACTGCGATACACACCGCAGGCCGCACTCGCGAGCGGACCCAAGCGGGGCGGCGGCACACCAATCAGCGGGATACGTGCGCTGCCCTCGTAGGCATGGGATTTGCGCCACAAATGATGGTCTCCCTGCATGTCGCCGTGATCCGAAGTAAAGACAATCCATGTATTGTCGATTTCGGCGCGCCGGTGTGCCATGGGCGGGCACGCCATGAATTCCAATCGACTCCATGGTCATCCGGGGTCACCCCGTCCGCCACCTGCGAAGCAAACCACCGCCGGCAGTCGCTGTCGGGCATGCGTCCGGATTCATCGAGTTCCGCGGACTCGAAACCCATCGAAGTCCGCTGTGGAAAAAAATGCCCCTTACCGACCAGATGGGTTCGGTAGCCGGCCCGCGTAGACCTCAGCCACACTCCGGACATAGGCAGGCTGATCCTTCGGCAGGCAATAAGTCACCACCCCATCCGTGAGCCCTTCCGTCGTGGCTACCAATCCGGTTTGCAGGCATTCTTTGACGTAGGCGGGCGTGGGTTTGTCCCGGGACTCCGAATGGGGCTCCGCATAAACCATGAGCACCAAGGGCATTTTTCCGTGCAAGCCGCCGGCCTGTGTTCGTTCGTCGAGCCATGCCCGGTAGCTTTCGATCTGAGGCCTCAACTTCTTGGTGTCCCTCAAATTCCGGTGGGGATAAAAGTAAGGAAAGACCACTCCGTCGATCGCTCCGGCTTCCACGTGCGCGGTGATCGTCTTTTCATAACCAAAATAACACACAACGAGAAGCGCCAGATGCGGGGCAACCTTGTGCGCCTCCTCCATCATCTGCTTGCAATAGGCGGGGGTGAGAGTTTTGACGGCACCGTTGAAATCATCGATGCAGAGGCCCTTCACCACCGGATACCGGCTCGCAACTTTCGCGCACTCGACGGCCCACCGCACGTAATCGGCACCAAAGGGATCGGGGGAATCGGTTCGGCTCGGAGGAATCAGATAGAGCCACAACCGGATCCCCGCTTTTTGAAATTCCGGAGCCATCAGGTGAAAATCCTCCCAGGCCGATGGGTACCTTTTCTCGTTCCAAACCATGTGCATGTAATCGCGGGCTCCCGTCTCTTTCAGAGCGGCCAGGAGTCGGGGAATATCAGTCCGCTTCTCTTGTGTGAATGCGCCCTCAGCCACGAAATCGCCAAGCAGAGGGGTAAGCGAAGGGACATCCGGTCCGGTGAAAGAACGCGGCGGGATCGGGACGTTTTTCAGATTCTGATCCTCCGGAGAAACCGCTTGAGCACTGACTAAGCCGACCACCAAGCACGCAACAAGCTGGAAAATCATTTCCCTCTGTATTCCGCAAGAAATCACCGGTCAATTGAAATGTAAACTTTTTACTAAATTTTTGATTGCATCTTGAGCGACCATCCCTACCACAAAGCTGAATTTCGCAGATTACCATTCGGGATAATCGCTCGAGAGACACAAACACCTGGAGGGAAACGTTTCATCGTTTCCCATTTATAAGTCGGCGACGACGACGCGTCGCCCTCCATCGGGTGAGATCATTTCTGGTTCGGCTTTTACTACCAGATTGTTATAAACTTACAGAAATCAAATGAACTATCGCACCCTTGGCTCGACTGGAATTCAGGTTTCCTCGCTGTGTTTTGGCACGATGTCGTTCGGCGGAGACGCCGACGAAGCAACTTCATCAGCCCTCTTTGCCCGGTGCCGGGAAGCCGGCATCAACTTCTTTGATTGTGCAAATGTTTACAGCGGTGGCCGCGCGGAAGAAATTTTGGGTCGTCTCATGCGCGGGTGCCGGGAGGAACTGGTCATCACCACCAAAGTTTTCGGGGCGATGAGTTCCGACCCGAACGACCGGGGGCTATCCCGCCGGCATATCACCCGCTCGGTCGAATGCAGCCTGGGTAGGCTGGGCACCGACCGGATCGACCTCTATTTCGTCCACCAATTCGATGAGCGCACACCGATGGAGGAGACACTCGCCGCGATGACCGATCTGGTTCGCAGCGGAAAGATCGTACACCCGGCGGTGAGCAACTGGGCCGCGTGGCAAATCATGCGGGCTTTGGGAAAAAGCGCGCTGCACGAATGGAGCCGGTTCGCGTGCATTCAGCCGATGTACAGCCTCGCGAAACGTCAAGCCGAGGTCGAGATCCTCCCCATGGCCCTGGCGGAAAATCTCGGGGTGATTCCGTATTCGCCCCTGGGGGGCGGATTGCTCGCCGGAAAATATGGCCGTGGAAAAAAGCCCGAGACCGGACGCTTGGTGGATAACTCCATGTATGCCCGCCGCTATCAAAGCGATACCCATTATGAGGTGGCAGAGCGCTTCACCCAACACGCCCGTGAGAAAGGAGTCCATCCCGCCAGCCTTGCGGTGTCGTGGGTGATGAGCCATCCGGCCGTGACCGCACCCATCATTGGAGCCCGCAATCTGGAACAATTGGAGCCCTCGCTGGAGTCGGTCGAAGTGCCCATGACCCCGGACTGGCGCGCGGAAATCTCCAATCTCTCACCAACTCCCCCACCCGCTACTGACCGCAGCGAAAATAAAGGGTGAGGCGTTGGCATGTAAGTCGGGGACGAATTCAAGCTTGCCCAGAGAGGATTCGCCGTATTACCATATTGACGTGAAGACCACCCTGGAATTGCCTGCCGACGTAGCCCAGACCCTTCGCCGCGAGTCAGCCCGTCGGGGCGGCCGCAAAGCGGCATCGCTTTCCAAGCTTGTGGCCGATGCGGTTAGGAAGGTTTACGGAAGTCCAGCACCCCGACCCCGGCGCAAAGTTCTCACGCCGGGACGGGTTGTTCTCAGTGCAGCATCGGACGCACCCCGGCTCACATCCGAGCAGATTCGGGCGGCCCTCTGCGATGACGTCGAGGTGTGAAGTATCTTCTGGACAACGATGTGTTCCTCGCAGCGATCTACGCAGGACACGAATTTCATGAGTCCTCGAGAAAATGGCTCGACGATCACAAATCGGAGGGGTGGGGCATCGCAGCCGAGACTTGGCTGGCAGCGGCCCGCCTGCTTATGAACCCTGCGGTGATGGGGTCGGGGTTGCTGACATCTGGCGATGCGATTGTGGCAATCGAGACCGAGTTGGCAGGGCCGAGGCCTGGGACGGTAGTGCTGCCGCTACAGCCACCCGATGCTTCGTGGCTCGCACAGGCGGAAGGTCATCGTCAGATCATGGATATCTGGCTGATCCAGATCGCCCACGACTGCGGAGCCAAGCTGGCTACACGAGACGGCGGG
>JBGSSC010000267.1:0-3533 GCA_041737265.1 Terrimicrobiaceae bacterium
GGAGGTTTATCTGGGCCAGGGACAGGAAGACAGTGCGCAAGCGTGTTACGAAAAAATTTCCCAGATTGAAGCGCTTCCCGGAAGTACACCCTGAGCGGTCGAGAAATGCCGCGCAATCAAAATGACCGCAGGGGAAACCGAACCCAGGCCATGGAAAAAAACCGCCGCCAGTTTCTCGGCGGGCTGGCGGGAGCGGCGGTGGGTGGGGGACTCCTTCAAGTGCTAGGAGCTCCCGCCTGGGCGGCCGACAAGAAGTCCGCCGCCGATGGAACACTGATGGCCGGGACGGCCAAAGTGGACATCGCCCCCCCGGACGGCGAAGCCATCGACATCCTCGGTAAGAAGATGCGCGGAGGCCAGCCGCTTTACGCGCGTGTGCTGGTTCTCCAGCAAGGCGACACGAAAGTCGCCATTGTTTCCGTGGATCTAATCATCTTTGCCTCGCCTAAGGTCATCGAAGAATCCAAGGCGAAGTGGGGGGTGGACCATGTCCTGCTGAGCGCGAGCCACACGCATGCCGCCCCGGTTCCCGACGGAATGGTGATCAAGCCTCCATTGGGAGATTGGACCCGAAGCCCCAAGGATCCGGGAGCGATCATTGACTGGCCGGGTCTTTCCTCGGATCCGTGGTATGCCGCGACGGAGGAAAAGATCATTCAAGCCATCGGGGAAGCGACAAAGACCATGTTTCCAGCGCGGGTGGCCGCGGGTGAGGGGCCTTTCGTAAGCGCCTACATGGCCCATAACCGCCGGCTGGTGCACCCGGACGGACGGGTGGAAATGATGTGGGACAACCCCAAGCGGATTCCAACGACGCCGATTGATCCGACGGTGGGCTTCATCCGCGTGGAGGATTTGGAGGGCAAGCCGAGAGCTTTCCTCGTTCATTATGCCTGTCACCCGGTGGGAACCATGGGGGCGGGTTTTGTGTCCCGCGATTTTCCGGGCGCCACGGTGGATTACATTGAGGAGCAGCTCGGACCCGATTGCCTGGGCATGTTTTTACAGGGGGCATCCGGCGATCTTGACCCCTATGACATGCGCCTGACCGGCCAGTATCAGTTGGACATGGTCCGGGGGGCGGGCATCTCGCTGGCCAAGGGCGCCCTGCAAATGTCGAAATCCGTGCCCTCGCCTTCGACGGATATAGCCGGTTCGCTCAAGGTGGAGAAGAGTCTCTTAAATATTGGGAATCGGGATGGCAAGGCCTCCACGGATGTGGGGATCGCGACGGTGGTAATCAACGGCCAGGTGGCCTTGGTGGCGATACCCGGCGAGCCTTTTGTCCAGCACCAATTGGACTTGCGCGGGCGGTCTCCGATGCCAAACGCCTTTATGCTGGGGTTGACCTACAGCGGGCAGGGGTCGCCTTTTGTCGTCTATCTGCCGACGGTTAAAGCCGCCAAAGAAGGGGGATATGGAGCCGATGTCTGCACATTTCTTGATCCGCGCGCAGGGGAAATGATGGTCGAAGCCGCACTCACTTCCCTCAAGAGTTTGAAAAACCAGTGAAGGAAACCACCGGGGCACCCGGAAATCTCCACAGCCACTACACCCGACTTGCCGTCTCTGCAGGCCCTTGCACGAAACATGGAGCTTCACCCTTCCGGAACCACCGGGCGTCGGCACGGAGCCCAAAAAGAAGCATCTGAAAGAAATGACTCAACAAAAAGCGGCCGTCTTCCGGTTCCAAAAAGGTCCCTCGCTGCCTCTTGACCCCCAGTGCCAGCAAATCATCCATGGCCGGGCTAATTTTCGTAGACTGCCGGGAAGAGAGAACCACGGGCGTGGGGCCAGTGAGCGCATTGCCGCTGGATGGCCACTCCAGATCAATCTGCGCCGACCGAATTCACGCACCCCTGGCAAAACGCTGAAACCGCCTTGCCGTGCAATGGAGCATCCATTCGCCCGGCCCCGCCCGAAATCTGTTCGCACTTCTACGTTCCCAGTCTGACAACCTTTTTCAGATGTTTGCAAACTGGTAATGGATAAATTGCACACCATGACACTCGGCCCGCCCTCCGCTTCCCGCCCTCCTCTTGCGGGAATTCCTGGCATTTTTGATGCTGAGATTCACGCCGTGGTCGAGCGTTCGGCCATGGTGGCGCGAATGCCGGAAAAGTATCGCAAGCGTTTAGTGGAGGGATACCACGCCCATGGGTTTCTGAACTTTGATCAACGCGGCGGCGGCCTTCGCGAGGACGTGGAGATGATGGAAGCTGCCAGTCCAGAAGGGATTCGCCGCAGCGTGCTCGACCGACATTCTGTTCGCTTTGCCTTATTGACGGGCACCTCCTATGAGGCTTCGATTTATCCCGACCGGGAATACTGCAACGCCTTTGCTTCGGCGCACAATGAGGCTCTGGTTGAGGATTTCACTGAGAAAGACAATGCCTTTCTGGCGGCGATCCAACTGAATTTCAATGACCCGCCCGCAGCCCTGAGGGAGATCGCCCGATGGGCCGACCATCCGCGGGTGGTTGCCATCATTACATGCGCGGCCAGCACCGAAACGCCGGGTTCACGCCGATATGATCCCGTTTTTGCGGCCGCCGCCGAGGCGGGATTGGTGATTGCTTATCACACCACCGGGGAGGGCCGGTCCCTGAGTCCGCCGCCAACGAGTGCGGGATATCCTTCCCGCTACATCGAGTATCACAGTGCCCTGGCCACATCTTCAATTGGGCATGCCGCCAGCCTGGTGACCAATGGTGTCTTTGCCCGCTATCCCGACCTGCGGGTGCTTTATCTGGAAGGAGGAATTGCCTGGGCTCTGCCGCTGATGTGGCAGTTGGATCAAGATTGGCGGCGTTTCCGCGAGGAGGTGCCGGAACTCACGGAATTGCCCAGCCATTACCTTCGTCAACATATTCACTTCACCACCCAGCCGATTGAGGAACCGGAGAGTGGCCACGATCTTTTGGCGGTTTATGAAGAAGTGGGCTTGGATCGAAATATTGTCTATTCCACCGATTTCCCCCACTGGGATTTCGATGATCCTCAGCACTTTCTCCCGTCCTGCTTTTCGCTGGAACAGCGGGAGCGCATTCTCTGGCACAATGCCGCCGCACTCTTCAGCAAAAAAGTCGGACATCTGTTTTCCCAAGAGAATGCCGGATGAATAATTTGATCGACAGCGACATTCATGTCACGTGGACCGACCGGAAGGTCTTCACGGATTACCTTCCGATCGTCTGGCAAAACCGCTTTCGCAACGGAGGCGGACACTCGGAGAGAGGATTTCCACTGAGTCAGCCATTTTACAACCCTCTGGCCGTGGATGAGCGCGAGGGCAGCGACAACCCGGACGAGGTGCTCGGCTTCATGGATCGGCATGGCATAGAAAAAGCCGTTCTCAATAACTGGCGGGCTCCGGCTGTGGGAAACTTTGGAGACCACGACTATCCCGCTCGCCTGGCCGAGGCTTACAATCGCTGGCTAACCGAGCACTGGCTTTCGCGCAGCGGGCGTTTTTTTGGGACCATCACGGTTGCGCCACGCCATCCGGCGACTGCTGCTGCGGAGATTCGGCG
>JBGSSC010000288.1:0-3446 GCA_041737265.1 Terrimicrobiaceae bacterium
GGCGGTGACTCGAATGGGGTCTTTGTTCTGAGTGGCAGCAATTCGCTGAACATATCTTCAGAGATCATCAGGGGCACTGTTCTTGTGGAGAACGACGATGCCTTCGGTGGGCCGTCTTTGACTTCCATATCGGTTGGAACAGGCGGCACTCCGAACGGACAAACTACCCGTTTGCTGACAAACGGAGCCCATACCGTTGCGCAAAATATTTCGCTCGGCGCTGGAACAAACAGAAGCCTTGTCCGGGTCGTTGGCGGCAACTCGGCGCATAATTCGACGTTCTCGGGAAACCTTACTTTTGCCAATAACCCGGATGCTGTTCAACTCACGGCAGTCGCGGGAGGCCGGGTGGATTTCAGCGGATTAATCAGTGATGGAGCTGTATCCGGAAGTGTGGAAAAGATTGGCGACGGTGTGGTGAGACTCACCCGCACAGCAGGAAATACCTATGACGGGGGAACCACGGTCACCGCAGGCACCTTATTGCTCAGGAACTCCACTGGCTCGGCAACCGGGACAGGAGGAGTCTCCGTGAAGGCCAACGCCACCTTGGGAGGGACGGGGAATGCCACGGGATTGGTGACGGCCGATGGAGCCGCCGGTGCCAGCCGCTTCGCTCCCGGAGATACCGGAGCAACGGGCTTGCTCGGTCTGCACGGAGGGCTCACAGCCTCGACCGGAGCTACGTTCGACATTCAGATCAACGGGTCGTCGGTTGATCAGATCGCTTTTGCCAGCGGTCCGCTGACGCTGAATGGCACTGCCACCTTCAACTTCACCAGCTTGGGCACGGTTGAAACGGCCACGCCCTACAGTTTGTTCACCGGCTCGGGGACGTGGACAGGAGTTGATGGCGGCGGCCTGACTTTCAATTTTGTCAGCCCGGCGGGATACAATCTGGATGCCACCTATGGGGGCGGAGACGGGTATATCTGGGATACGGCGACGCACGAACTTTCCGTGCAATTTGCGGCAATTCCAGAGCCCACATCCTTGGCGCTCGCTGGCCTTGCAGCCGGATTCCTCATCGCCCTCCGTCGGAAGCGCCGGACCGGGACGAGCGCATAGATTCTTGATTTCTCTCAGCGCGAACATTTCTACCGGCGAAGTGTTCCTGCATTTTGGGTCTTGCAGGCCAGTCGGTCGGTCGTGAAGATCCCGATCCATTCATGTCAAATGAAGCCATTATTCTATGGGAGAGGATCATCCGGAAGTTCGGTAAATGCTCTGGAGCATCCCGCCATATAGCAAAGGATATTCTTCGGGGACCTGCGGAATGGGTGGTTTTGGGAGCGGAATATCAACCGCCCAATGCCAAATATCGGTGGAAGGGACTTGATCGGCGGACTCCTCACAGCAAGCGTTGGTTCGTCTTTCAGTGGACTCTGGAGGGAGAAGGCCTCCTTCGCATCGGCCGGAAATCCTACCCGCAGACTCCGGGAACAGCTTTCGCGGTTCAGGTTCCGTCGGATCACGAGTATCGTGTCGCCCGGAAAGAAGCCGGGTGGAAATTCTTGTTCCTGAGGATCGACGACCCTTGGATTTGCGACCGGCTTTGCTCGGAAGCCGGGAAGATCAACTGGACGTTTCCCCTGGATTCCAAGTCGGCGCTTGGAACGGAAACGCTGCATTTCTTCGAGCAGACCTACAGCGGAGCGCTGCAGGATCCGTTCGAGGCGGACCGGGCGACGGGTATCTGGTGCGTGGAATTCCGAAGACATATCTACAATTTGCTCCACCCCCGCGTTGACCGTCTCATGATGCTGGAGGCTGCGGTTGCCTTCTTTCAGGAAAACAAGACACGCTCCTTTGGAGTTGAGGATTTTGCATCGTCCGTCGGGATGACGAGAAGCCAGGCGAGCATTCATTTCCATAAACTCACCGGGCAGACTCCGGCCGCCTTCTTTTTGGAACTCCGGCTCCGGGAAGCCATCGATCTGCTCGGGGAGGGCCTCAAACTGGAGGCGATTGCGAAGGAAACCGGATTTTCCGACGCCAACCACCTGTGCAAATCTTTCAGGCGCATCTACCACACCACCCCCGGCGAGTTCCGCCGAAAAAGGTGGCCGTCTGGCTGGAATGCCACCCACTAAGAATCCGATATTCCCTCAGGTCCGGGAGTTGTTTTTCTTACTCTCCGGTGGCCGCACAAGGAACTCGGCCCACTCGAGGGTGCCGGCGATAGGAGGCGGCTCGAACTCCACGATGTTATTGTCGTGTTGCAGTGCCTGCGTGGGTGGCTTGAAATACAATGGCCTTACCGCCCTGGCCGGATAGCGGGCGATGTCCTTTCCGGGAAAGGCTTCCTTCATGCAGTCTGCATAGGCGGGCTCCGCGCAGCGCTCCATGGGCACGGTGTTCACCCGGACGGTCATCTCCTGCAGTTGATTCATGTCGGTCTCCCCGGAGAAAACCAGGGCGAGAACATAGTCCGCATCCGGCTGCACCCTCCCGAGCGCGATGCGCAGGGAAATATTTTCCGCCCAACGCCCCGGATCACAGCCGATGTCCCGGTTGTGCAGCAAAACCGGCAGCACGACGCGCTGGGGTTCCCCTGGAGCCCTCACCTGCGGAAAACTGACGGCATGCCGCCGCACCAGATGGTCCAGGCTGTCCAGGCTCCCGATGTGGTCCAGCATCCGGGCGAGCAGGTCGCGTTCGGAGTCCGCGCCGGAAGATTCGCGATAGCACTCGTTGAAGAGATAGATCCCGTCCGCCCCGCGTTGCAATGCCGATGCCGCCGCAGCAAACAGAAAGTGATAGCTGTTCGCAGTCGCTCCCGGTGAAGCCATCACTGCAGGCTCCACCAAAGCGAGGATCTTGACGTCCTTCCCCACAAGGCAGCGCCAGTGGCGAATCGGATAATCAAAGTTGGCCGCGGAACCGAACGAGGAAAGGATGATCTGGTCCGCCAACCCTCGTTCCGCCCAAGTGGGCACATCATACCCCAGAGCCAGGCAAGTCTGTGGCTCGGCGGGAATGCGATGCCTGAGTTGAATGGCATGGCCCCAACGTTTTTCCGCCGCGCATTTCAGCTCTCCCGCCTCGGCGATAAAATCGTTCAGAATCGCCAACCCCTTCTCTTCTCCACCAGGCGCAAACATGAACATCCAGCGCATCCAATCCAATTCTAAGCCGTCCATATCATACCGTTCAAAAAGCTCGGCAATGAGTGCGATCTGACGTTGGCGCACTTCCGGGTGCCCGTAATCAAGGGCCCCCTCAAAGCTGCGCTCATAGCGGTAGGGGGCACGGCGGAACTGCGGGTTTTCTTTCCAGAAGAGTGCCTGATGTCCCCTGAAATGATGCTGGTCCGCAGCCTTCTTGCGATGCCCGTTCCAGAAATCCCCATGTCCCTCCAAGCCATGACAGTCGTTCATCCGCATGGAGAGAAATGCCTCGATTCCGTGATGCCGGGCGCGTGCGACCCACACCTTGAACTGGTC
>JBGSSC010000377.1:0-3625 GCA_041737265.1 Terrimicrobiaceae bacterium
GTTCACCGCGAGATCAACGAGGAATTGAAGCTTGAGGGAACATGGAGTGACCGGGTTGTCGCTCTGATCAACGATGACTCAACCGAAGTTGGCAGCGTTCATCTCGGGGTTGTGCATCTGGTGACTTTGGAATCGGATGCAGTGCGTGCCGGTGAAAAGGCCATCGCCCAACTTGAATTCCTCAGCCGTGAAGAACTGGCCAAGCGCTCCGAAACTCTGGAGACCTGGTCCCGGATCATTCTGGATGGATGGAATCACCTGGTTCGTTGATTCCGAAAGCGGAGGAAAAAAGGACCCGCGAATTCCCGCGACCTTGCCCATCCTATTCGCGCTTATGGGCCTTATTAGCGGGCAAAATCCGGAGCCAGTTTTGGGTTGGCGACTTTTCGCAGCGAAAAGTCTTCTAATCCGGCGGCGAGGGAGGGTGTTACTCCCCGGGCCTACTTGCCCGCACATCACTCCCGGCCCCGACTCCTGCCGGATTAGGCGAGCAGCTTGGAAAGGTGCCTTGCGAGGCTTGTGCCAAGAGCTTTGACCCGTTCGTGCTGCTTTTTGTCCACGAGGGATCCATCCGGGGAGAACGCCTCGTGCGCTGCTGCAATCGCGACTTGATCGGGAAGCACTGTGATCCCGACATTTCCGAGGATGGCCCGCAGGTGGACCAGACCGCGGAGACCGCCAAGCCCACCCGGAGAGGCGGCGCAGATGGCAGCCGTCTTGCCGGAAAGAGCGGAAAGCGGCTTCTCGTCATCGGATTCCGTACGGGAGACCCAGTCCAGCGCATTTTTCAGAGCAGCCGACACGCTGCTGTTGTACTCTGGAGCTGCGATGATCAGGCCATGGTGACTGGCAAAAATGGCTTTCAATTTCCTGGCATTCGATGGCATGCCGTGCGCCGCTTCCTCATCCTGATCGAAGATTGGCATTGGGTAATCCCGCAGTGAAACCAGCGAAATTTCGGCATGGGCGTAGCGGGCGCCTTCCGCCACGATGGCAGCGAGCTTCTGGTTGAATGAGTCGCGGCGCAGGCTTCCTCCGAAGGCAAGGATACGTGGTGAAATCGGCATTGCCATTCTGCTACACCATTCCGGCCCGTTTGCCAAGTCCGGTGCCGTAAAATAGGATGGTACGTCCGGAAGAAAACGGAACCTGCAGGGCATCCCAGTTTGAATCCTCGTGGATATTCCTCCTTGCTGCTGAGGATGGTCAGCAATATCAAGAGTTCAAACTCTTGCCCAACCGGTTTTTAGCAGCCAAACCCTCCCCGCTATGCTCTACGTTGATATTCCCACCATTTCCGAACTCCAGGCTCTCGCCCAAGAACGCACGCCCGGTTCGGTCTCAATCTTTTTGCCAACGACACCGGTTTCAATCGAACTCTCAAATTCGCGCATTGCCCTCAAAAATCTCGCCAAGGAAGCAGTCTCCCAGCTTGAGGCTGCCGGCCATGACAAGCGCCGGACCGCAGCAATCGAAGCCCACTTGGAGGACCTTGTGGAGGACGACACTTTCTGGCGGTTCCAGGCCCATGGCCTGGCGATTTTTATCACAGATTCCAGTGTGAAAACCTTCCGGGTTCCCAACGCTCTCTCTCCCCTTGTGGAAGTTTCGGATCGTTTTCACCTCAAGCCACTTTTCCGTGCCGTCTCTTTCGCAAACACGGCTTATGTGCTGGCTCTGGCCGAGGGGGAGGTCCGTTTGCTTGAGATCTCCGCCGACGTTCCTATTGCGAAGGTTTCTGTTCCCGGTCTTCCGGAGAATGCCACGGAGGCCCTTGGGGTCTCTTCTCTCGGCGTAAAAACGGAGAGTCGCCGCACGGACTCCTCCGCCGGACAGCGGGGCCTGCGCACTCAATTCGCCCGCATTGTGGACCGGGCCTTGCGCAAGGAACTGGCTGGTCAAAATATACCGCTGTTTCTCGCAGCGGACGTTACGCTTGCCGGTCTGTACCGCTCTGTGAACAGCTACCCTCATTTGATCGATTTCGGAATGGACCGCACTCCGGAAAAAATGAGTGACAGCGAACTTGCCGCCGAGGTCCGTGTGCTGCTGGACCGACTGAATGCCGGGAAAGTCGCTGCTGCCCGGGAGCTCTTCGCAGCCCGCAGCTCCAACGGTCGGTCAACCGCGGACGTTGCGCAGGCTGCTGTTGCATCCACAATGGGTGCAATCGATACCCTTCTTGTGGATATGGATGCCGTTGTTCCGGGCAAGATCGACGAGGAGACAGGGCGCACAACTTTCGATGACGTGGGGACCGCCTCAAATTACGGTGTCGTGGACGAGATCGCCCGCCGCGCTTTGCTGACCGGAGCAACGATTCTGGCCGTGCGGGCGGAGGACCTGCCCGGCCCGGGCCCGCTGGCAGCAATCCTGCGATACCCGGTATAAGGCCAATCTCAGCCTGATCCGGCCCCCGCTGCAGAACTTAATTTGCGCTACAAACCGATTTCATCCCATGCGGCCCGAAGACGCTGATTCTGAATCGCAATTGAGAACATGAGACGCTTATTAAGCGCCAGCCGGTATTTCGTGATTCTGGCCGTGCTGGGATCCCTCTTGTCCGCACTCGCACTCTTTTGCTACGGACTTTTCGATGCCGCGTTCGTGATCTATCGCAGTATCGAATCCGGGGAAATTTCCACCCATGGAGCCAAGACGTTGATGCTTTATTTTATCGAGGTATTCGATCTTTTTTTGTTGGGGACCGTTATGCTTATTCTGTCGTACGGGCTCTATGAACTCTTCATTGATCAGGAGTTCAAGCTGGCGTCCCGGATGCAGATTCACACTTTTGAAGATCTCAAAACAACCCTCGTTACCGTTGTGATAGCCATGCTTGCCGTGACCTTCCTGGGTCAGGTGATGACATGGGACGGCGAAACCAATCTGCTCGGTATCGGGGGACCGGTGGCTCTCGTGATCATTGCCCTGAACCTCTATGTGTGGGTCGCAAAGCGAAAATTGCCCGGCCCCGGCAATATCAATGACGTGCGAAAAACCTCTTGAATACTTTCTGCTCACTCCCGATAACCTCAGCCCACAGTGAGTTTCCTTCAAAGTAAGTCCGATTCCCCCTTTGTTTCCACTGGCAGCCTTCCGACTCCCGGGCAAGTCCGCATGCTCCTTGACGAGGCCCATCAAAAGTTTGCATCCAACACCGACGGACAGAACTCCCAGGTTTATCCGGCCCTGTCACGTGTAGACACCGGATTGTTTGGTATCGCGATCGTTGGAACGAGCGGGAACGTTTACGAGGCGGGTGACGCCCGCCATGCGTTCTCCATCATGAGCGTTTCCAAGCCCTTTGTGTTTGCCCTTGTCTGCGAGATCATCGGTGTGGAGGAAGCCCGGGCGAAAATTGGTGTCAATGCCACCGGCTATGCCTTCAATTCGCTCACGGGTATCGAACGAAATCCCAAGGGACTCACGAATCCCATGGTGAATTCAGGGGCGATTGCCACAACAAGCCTTGTTCCCGGGGCTACTCATGAGGAAAAGTGGCAATTCATTCATGACGGACTCTCGCGATTCGCGGGCCGCACTCTGCCTATGAATGAGGAAGTCTTGGAGTCGGCCTCTGCCACCAATTTCCGGAACCAAAGCATCGCGAGAATGCTCCAAA
>JBGSSC010000512.1:0-2798 GCA_041737265.1 Terrimicrobiaceae bacterium
ATTCACCACGGAGTGCTACGGGAAAGGCGATGCCTCCCGTCTCCGAAGGCACACCTGGCGTCTGGATGGTTTTGTTTCGGTGCGGGCGCAAAGAAGGGGCGGCAATCTGCGGACGAAAAGACTCCGTTTGGGCCCTTCCGCCAATGGACGCACCATCGGGATTCGCGTTAATGCATCGACCTCCGCGGCGGGCTTTTTACGGGCGGAAATTTTCGGATCCGATGGCCGCGCTCTTCAGGGATTCTCAATGAAAGAGAGTGAGCTCCTGCGAGGAGACGGGGTGAATCTCCCGCTGCAATGGACCGGGGACCAGCAATTTCCCGACTTATCCTCCGGAACTTTCGGGCTGAAATTTGAACTCCATGACGCCGACCTTTACGCAATCGAATTTTGCCAAGCCGGCAGGCAGGATCTCGTATGAAAGTATCACAGCAAAAAAAGACAGGGGTGAAGACCGTCGAACCCAGACGCATTCGGCGGCACCTGAAATACCTGACTGAAACGATCGGTCCCCGGCTGGCCGGATCCCGGGCGGAAGCGCGTGCCGCGGACTATATCGCCGATGCATTCAGCCGCCTCGGTGCCGACGTGCACTTCGAGTCGTTTCCCGTATACGAACGCCGGGTAACCCGCCAGACGCTGCAACTCCGTTTGAATCGGACATGGCAGACGGTGCCCTGCTCGGTGATGAACGGCTCGCCCGGCACCGGCGGACAGCAGATCGAGGCACCAATGACGGTGATCGAACCACCAGAATTGCGGAAGGCGTCGTATGAGGAATATGCCGGCAAGGCGATTATTCTTCTGGGAACTCAAATTGAGAATCCCGACCATTACCGACGGTTGATGGAGGCAAAACCGGCTTTTCTCATTTTGGTGGACGTGCGTTATCCCACCGAGACATCCCGGGCGGACGGTCTGTTCCCGGCCTACACCCACCGCTATGGTGCGGTCCCTTCAGTAACGATTCCTTTTGGCCAGGCTTGGCAGGGCCACACGGCGGAACGCGCCAGGCTCTCGGTCGTCGGCTATGGAGTTGCTTCCACCTCACAAAACGTCATAGCCACCCTGAAGGGCGATCCCGATGGAAAAGGCCCGGTGATTTTCGCCGGTGGACATCATGACACGCAAGCAGACTCGCTCGGGGCCGACGACAATGGCACTGGCGTGGTGGCATTGCTCGAACTGGCCAGACTGCTTGCCCCGTTGCCACGCAAACGGGAGATCCGCCTGATTTCCTTCGGTGCCGAGGAACAGCTTTCGGTCGGCAGTGCCGCCTATGTCCGCGCGCATCGTAAGGAGTTGACCCGGCGTGGCGGATTCATGGCGAATTTCGATTCCTTCGGCTCGAGAATGGGATGGAACCAATTGCACGTTTGCGGGGAAGCGGTCCTGGCTGATTGGCTGACCAAACGCCTTGAAGCAGCCGGGCAATATTCGGAGCTTCGCACGGATGCCGTGCCCTATCAGGATGCGTTTCCATTCCATGCCGCCGGCATCCCCGGGTTCTGGCTCTACCGTCCGAATTGCACCTCCGGCCGATTCTACCACCACCAAGCCGACGACGATCTTGCCAAGTTGAATCCAACCCGCATGGCGCAGATTCTGCAGCCGCTGGCGGGAGCTTGCGATGAATTGGCCCGCGCGGACGGCCTGCCGTTTCCATTGACCATTCCAAATCAACTTCGAAAACCCATCCGGAAATACTGGGAGGATTGCTTCGCCGGTTGGGAGGGATTTTCCGATGCAAAGGCGTTGGCCCTTCAGCCAATTGAAGTTTCACCACCCGAAAAATGCTTAACATGATAAAAAACCTACGTCCTCTCACTCTCATCGGCCTTTGTCTTCTTTGTCCCTTGGTTGCATCCGCCGAGTCGGCGTTGAAGCTGCCGGCCATCTTCTCGGATCGAATGGTGCTTCAGGCCGACAAGCCCGCTCCGATTTGGGGCCAAGCAAGGCCGGGAGCGAAAGTGGTTGTGACCTTGGGCGGGCTCTCAGCAGAGGGAACAACAGATGAAATGGGAAATTGGCGGGTGGAATTGCCCGCAGGGCCGGCGGGCGGACCATGGAATCTGGTCGTTGAGGCTGATTCGGTTAAACTTGAGATCAAGGATGTTCTGCGTGGCGAAGTCTGGCTCTGTTCGGGTCAGTCGAACATGGCGATGGCCTTTCACGCCCTGCCCAATTATGCTGAAATTGTTGCTCAGGCGAACGATCCGAAATTGCGTTATTTTCGCCCCGAACGAGTCCAGGCGAGTGCAGAGAAGTTAACCGATCTGCCGGGCAAATGGAGTGATGTGACTCCTAAGAGCATGCACTCGTTTTCCGCGGTTCCGTATTTCTTCGGGCGGAAAATTCGAGAGGCCACAGGAAAACCCGTTGGTTTGATCATTTCCGCAGTCGGCGGGACTCCCATCGAGTCCTGGACGGATTTGGCGACCATGGAAGCGAATCCGGCTTTCGAGGCATCTCTCGAACGGTTCGCACAGGCAAAAGAGGAATTCCCGGCGCGAATGCAGGAGGTCGAGAAGGAGCTGGCCAAATGGGAAGTCCAGGCGAAAGAGGCGGAGACGAAAGGAGAACCGCGGCCCCGCCGTCCGCGCATGCCGCTTGGAGACAACCATGCCAATGCCCCCGCCAATCTTTACAATGGCATGCTTCATCCCTTGGTTGGATTCGGCATTCGCGGGATCCTTTGGTATCAAGGGGAAGCAAATGCCGGCATCGATCCGGTCATCTATGCCCGGCAGTTTCCGGCCATGATTCAAAATTGGCGTCAAGCATGGGACGATCCCGCA
>JBGSSC010000551.1:0-4619 GCA_041737265.1 Terrimicrobiaceae bacterium
GGAATTGTCGTGGCGGCTTTGTCGGTCGAGCCTCGAGGATTCTTGACTCAGCGCTTCACGGTTTGATCTCCAAGCCTGCCGCCTTGGCAAGTTCGCGCTGTCGCTTGTCAAAGGAGAGGAAACGCCGGGTACCCGCCAACATCGCTGCCGCAACATGGAGAGTGTCCGCCGCTCTGCTACCGATGCTCTCGGCATGGTCGGCACTCAGTTGTTCGGCTTTGCGGAGGGCATTCGTCCAAGGCAGTGGAACATGGGCAAGGAGGCCGTCCGAAAGGTTGTTGTCAATGCGGCGCAAAGCTGTGGCCCGTTCTTCCTTTGTCATCTCCCCACGATGAACGCGAAGCCGCAGGCCGTTGAAGACTTCCAACCTGTGAAAGGGACTGAATGCCAACGATGCCGGATGTTTCGCCATGAACCGCCGGGCTTCTTCCGTGTTCTTATCGTCGCAATAAAGGGAAATGACGAACGAAGAATCCGCATAGTCCATGGTCATAGCTCTCCCCTCATGTCATCGTAAAACGCCTGGGTTTCCTCCGTGTTCAGTTTCTTTCCAAGCGGTGGATTTTTCCTCGCCCATGCCGCCCAATCCGGCTTGCAGGGTTTCGCTGGCCGCGCAGGGGCCAGTGTGGCAAAGGCCGCGCCGTGCCGGGTGATCGTCACTTGCTCGCCATCCTCAATCCACTTCGCGACGTCGGCAAAGCGGTTGCGGAGGTCTCTGACGGTTGCGGTTCGCAGGTCTTGGCTTTCCATTGCGTGATACAGAAAGTGTATCTCAAGGGTTTGCCAGTGTCAAGGAGGCCTTCCGGTGACTCTTAGAAATTGTGTCGTTGCCATCCCGAGGGCAAAATTCACACGGAGGGGTCATTGATTTTCAGTGATTTCGGCACGTCAGAAATGGAAGTGAAGGGACAGCTATCGACGAGGCATCAATAACTACGGGGGAGGGCGAGGCTCTGTCCGAGCCGTGATAAATGGGCTCACTCGGAGGTTCGCCCTCCCGGTGTTGGACCTTACGCGCGGCTCTGGGAGCCTGATCCGGAGTTGTGACACGCACAGAGCTTCGCTATAGCGGAGCTTGTGCGGACGGCGGCTTTTACCTTTATCGAACTCCTCGTGGTGGTCGCGATCATCGGGGTGCTGGCCGTTGTTGCATTCGCAAATATTGGGAATATGCGTTTATACTCTCAGCGGACGGCCTCGCTGAGCAACATGCGGCAGATCGGGGTGGCATTTTTCACCTACGCGGGAGAAAACGAAATGCGTCTTCCCCGTCGCGTGTCGGGCACGAACTCCACCGGGAAGTGGCCCCGTTTGCTGGCGGACTATCTCGGCGATGTGCGCGTTTACGCGACCGTGGGAAGTCCCGACAACTATATCGCCCGCAATGCCGATCCGCTGAGCGACGCGGTGAACAATACCAGCTACATCATGAATGGCTATAATGACCTGGGGGCCTTCACCAACGATGCGGTCGAGGTGCGGGTGAACCACCTCGACCGGCCGGGGCAGGTTATTCTCCTGGGAACTCCGCGAAGCGGCAGCACCCACTTCTACATGGACCTCCTCGAAGGCGCAAACGGCAACCACGAGGACGTGCTTGACCTGACCCACTACGGCGACGGAGCGAACTACCTCTTCGCAGACGGCTCGGCCCGCTTTCTCACGACCGACACCTACCGCACCGAAATGTGGCTGGTCGACAAGACCTTCCTGGTGCCCTGAGGCGGTTGCCAGGGCTTGCCTCGGGGGCCTCTGCATTGTTGGATGAATCGATGGCTCTTCCCGCTGAAATTCTCAAGGCTCTGCAGACTGCGGGGCTTGTTTCGTCCGATCCCGCGGTGACCGCCCTCACCGGAGGAGTTTCCTGCGACATTTGGAAGGTCGAGGACGGCGGGCGTGTCTTTGCCGTGAAGCGTGCGCTCCCCAAGTTGCGGGTGGCAGCCGAGTGGCTGGCGGATCCTGGGAGGAACTTTCACGAGCAGGAATACATCCGTTATGTCGCGGGGTTTCTGCCCGACGCCGTGCCCCGGATCGTGTTTTCCGATCCTAATGCAGATTTTTTTGCAATGGAATTTCTCGGGGGGGAATTTTCCGACTGGAAAAAATCCCTCCTTGCGGGTCATGCCGACAGCCTGGTTGCAGAACGGGCGGGAAGCACGCTCGCCCGCATCCACCGGGAAAGCTGGCTGGACCCAGATCTTGCACGCCGGTTTGCGACAGACAAAAATTTTTATGATTTGCGGATCGCCGCCTACCTCCTTGCTGCGGCGGACAAGAATCCGGTGGTGGCCGATTCTATTCGCGCCGAAGCCGCGCGTTTGGGAGCAACGAAGCTTGCCTTGGTTCATGGCGACTACAGCCCGAAGAACCTGATGGTGGCCCCGGGACGGTTGGTTGTTCTGGACTGCGAGGTTGCGTGGTTCGGTGACCCGGCATTCGACATGGCATTCCTTCTGAATCACCTTCTGCTCAAAGGGCTGCACCATGCGCCAGCCGGAGGGCCTTTTTACAAGCTGGTGGAGGCATTCCTCCTGTCCTATCGGACCACCAACCCGCTTCATTCCTCGGAGGTGGAATCGCGCACTTCCTTGCTTTTGCCGATGCTGACCCTTGCCCGCGTCGATGGAAAGAGCCCGGCCGAGTATCTGGTCGACGAGGATAAAAAGAACTTTGTCCGGGCCTTTGCGACGCAAGCCATTCAAACCCCGGCTCCAATCGAACCTTTGGTTGCCCATTGGTTCGGGAGCGTCTCCACCCGTTAAATCTTTATGCTAATTGAATCAGTCTCCGCATTTCCCATCTACGACTCCCGGGGCAACCCGACGGTGGAGGTCGAGGTCGTGCTTCAGGACGGATCCCGCGGCTGCGGCCTCGTCCCATCGGGAGCATCGACCGGTCAATTCGAAGCGTTGGAGCTGCGTGATGGCGACCCATCAAGGTTTCGCGGAAAGTCCGTGTTTCGCGCCGTGGCGCATGTGAACGGCGAAATCGCGGCGGCTTTGGCGGGACGGGATGTTGTGGACCAGAAGGGCATTGACGGGACGCTCGTTGCATTGGACGGCACCCCCGACAAATCGCGTTTGGGTGCGAATGCCCTGCTGGGAGCTTCGATGGCCTGCGCTTCCGCTGCGGCAACCGCCCGGAAACTTCCACTTTTTGCCTCGCTCGGGGAGGGGACTACGCTGCCGCTTCCTGAAATTCAAATCCTTGGCGGCGGGGCACACGCCAATTGGAGGACGGATGTTCAGGATTTTCTGGTCATAGCCAACGGAGCCCGGTCCTACGAGGAGACCCTGGAAATCACATTCGGAATCTACCATGCCGCCGGCGACATCCTCCGCGAGCGGGGAATCTATTACGGTCTTGCCGACGAGGGAGGTTACTGGCCGGAGTTCCGCACGAATGAAGAGGCTTTCGAGGTTGTTCTGCGCGCCATTGAACGGGCCGGATACACGCCCGGTGAACACGCCTCGCTCTCGTTGGATATCGCCGCGAGCGACCTCTACGACGAAGAGACCGGGCTCTACACATTCCGCTTGGAGGAGCGTCAGTTCGATTCGGCGGCCTTTGTCGGGCTGATCACCGGGTGGTGCGAAAAGTATCCCGTCATTTCGATTGAGGATCCGGCAGCCGATACCGACCGCACGGGCTGGCAAAATAACCATGCCGATTTGGGAGGGCGTATCCAACTTGTCGGCGACGACCTTTTCACAACCAACTGCACACGCATCCGTGAAGGGATTGAGGCAGGGATAGCAAACAGCGTTCTCATCAAACTCAACCAGATCGGGACGGTGACTGAGACGATCGATGCTATCCATCTCACCCAAAGCGCCGGCTGGGCTCCCCTGGTCAGCGCACGCTCCGGGGAAACCGAAGACGCTTTCATCTCGCACCTGGCGGTCGCAACCGATGCCGGTCAGCTCAAAGTCGGCTCGTTCGCCCGCAGCGAGCGCATGGCAAAGTGGAACGAATGCCTGCGCATTGCGCGGCGACTGGGTCCCCGCGCCCGCTTCGCCGGAGCCGCTGCCCTCGGCCGGGGTTGACCGTGGGGTGTCCCGGGATCTGCACAATGATTGAACCGCAGATTTACGCCGATTACAGCAGATTAAATGAGCAGGGAACAGCCTCGCTGTGGATTCTGAAATAATCTGCGTTAATCCTATTAATCTGTGGTTTCCGGATCTGCTTGGAGTCTTCGCTCTGCTTTCAGTTCGTTTGAACCCTTCGCAAAACGCAACTTTTACGAAGCATAGCATCCCTCCTGCCCGTGAATAATGGAAAACGACAGCCGACCGCAGGGTTTTGAAGCGCCAGCGAAGATCCGAGCCAAAGGTGAGTCAAACAGGCGGCCGAAGGCAGAGCGCAGCGTCCAACGCGTTTCCCTCCACTCGCGTAGGAATATTTTCTCATCCGGCTTCAACCATATTGATTAAGGATGTTAGATTTTTTATTTTGAATGTCCGACCCGATCTGCGGAATAAGCTGGTTTCTCATTGAGGAGGGAGAGCGGTGGAGCTCCTAGCGTACCTCTCGGTGAATCAAATCAAAAATTCAAAACCGAAAATTAACAGAACCCCCGCCCATGTCCTGCACCCGCCGGATCAGGGAGTCAAACC
>JBGSSC010000575.1:0-4634 GCA_041737265.1 Terrimicrobiaceae bacterium
GCTGGATGCTTCGACTCCGCCGCCGGCCTTTTTCCGCCGCTATCTGGACCTCACGCTCGCGTCGCTCGACGCGAGGGGAGGTGCCATCTGGGCGATCGAACAGGGACAGATTCAGCGTGTTGCCGAGGTTTCCTTTGATACCAGCGGCTATAACCTCCCGCGGCAGAAGGGCTGGATCGAAGCGGTGATCTCGCAGACTGTGGCTTCCAAGGCCGGCTGTGCGGTTGCTGTGAATGATGTTGTGTATTCCGGGGGTGAGCCGCCCGCCGGCGGGATCGGCAATGAGGTTCCCCATCCATTTTTTTATATCCCGGTTTTGCTGGACGGTGAAACCCGGTTGGTCATTCAGGTTTGGCTCAAGCAGGCGGGTGATCCCCGCACTTACGCCGATATCTCCGCTTTTCTGGGTCAACTCGCTGCCCACGCCGCCACCTACCTGAGGGGGATGCAGCGGAGGAATCTTTCCGAGCGATATGATCAGGCGCAGACGATGTTGCGGATGCAGGCGGAATTTCTCGGGGAGCTGGATCCCAAAGTTTTGCACAGTGTTGCAGCCAACTTTCTAGTGGATTTGTTGCGTTGCGATGCGGCATGCGTGTTTCAAAAGAAAGGTTCCCGGTGGGTGCTGGCTGCGGCTTCGAACCAGGAAGTCGTCGATGCCCGGGCCGTTCATTCGCGGGCCCTGGCGAGAGTTGCAGACCGCCTTGTGGAAGCTCCCGAGGGGAGTCTCCTTTCCCTCACAGCCGCCGGTGAGGATCTCGCCCCCGCGCTTACCGAGGCCGGATTGAAGGCCGTGACGTGGTGCCATTTGAAATCCTCAAAAAATGCGAGGTATGACCGTCTGTTGATTGGAGTCAGGCATTCCACCGAGACCGGCCCTGCCGGCGAGCGGGGGGTGATCATGTGGTGTGCCGGGCAACTGGCCAAGGCGCTGGACTCCGCAACCCATTTTCACAACATCCCCCTCCGGCCGCTGGCGTCGGCTGGCGGAAGGGCAATCCGTGCCTGGAGCCAGAGCCGTCATGGAAAAGTTTTGGTATTGCTGGTTCTGCCTTTGGTCCTGCTTGTTGCAGGCCTGAGCGTGCCCGTTCCGTGGAAGCTGACGACAGAATGCGCGGTGGTGCCGCGGCGGACGACCGCCGTGGTGGCCGAGGCTTCCGGGAAGGTGACCGAAGTTGCGGTGCGCGAAGGGCAGATCGTGCATAAAGGCGATTTATTGGGCCGGATCGAGGATGCCGATCAGGTGACGCAGATTGCAGTAGCACGGCAACAACTCATGCGCTGGCAGGTGGAAGCCGGGAAAGCCCAGGCCATGAACAACGAACCCGAAAGGAAGATCGCGGAACTCGGTGCCATGCGGGAGACCGAGGCCATCCGGCGTCACGAATATCTCAGGTCGCGCACCGAATTGCGGGCACCTCTGGACGGGGTTGTGCTTACGCGGAGTCTCCACAATCGGGAGGGAGAAGCCCTGGAGGTCGGCAAAGCTTTTTGCGAGATCGGCAGCCTGGGCGAGTTCGACCTTCAGCTTGATCTCAAACAGAAGGACCTCGGGCTGGTCCTCGGGGCCCTGCAGTCCGGGAGGAAACTTCCCGTCGAATTCATTCTGCACCCGCATCCCGATGTGACTCTCAGTTCGGAAATCGTGGACCCTCGAACAATCAGTCAGGTTCCCGAGCCGCGGAAACAGGAAACGGTCTTTATTGCACGGATCCCGTTTCCTTCCGGGAGCAGCATTGAGGATGCGCTCAAGCCCGGATACACGGGCAAGGCCAAGATTCTGATGGGTCGCAAGCCGCTTGCATTCATTCTCACCAGGCCCTTCCTCCATTATTGGAAAACACACTGGGGGATCTGAGCGATGATCGTGGTCCGGCTTTTATTTGCATTCCTTGGCCTGTTGGCATTTGCGCAGAGCAGCTACGCTGCCGGGGACACTTTTGAAGCGCGGGGGTTGCTCGTGCCTTATGAGCAGGCCCGGCTCGCCAGCAGAGCGCAGGGAGTCATCGAATCCATCCGCCGCGAAGGAGAGGCGGTGAAAAAAGGTGACGTTGTCATGGCTCTGGAAAGCCGGATGGAGGAACTCCAGTTGGCCCAACAAAAACACATCCTCGACCTCCGTGCCTTCGAACACCGTGCCAGCGATGAGCTCAACAGCAAGAGCGTGATCAGCAAGAACGAAGTGGAGGAAAAGCGTGTCAACCATGAGGTCTCCAAAGTGCAATTCAGTCAGGCCGAGCATTTGTTGGACAAGCGCCGGGTGATCGCGCCTTTCGACGGCGCTGTTGCCGAGCGGCTGCGCGAGGCGGGCGAGGCAGTGGATGAATTTGTGCCCGTCTTGTTGCTGGTGAATCTGAGCAACCTTTACCTCGAAGCATTCCTTCCTGGTGAGCTCATCGGAAAGGTTTCACCCGGCGACCCGGTCGAGGTGCGGGCCGGTGAGGGGATTGTCGTCCGCGGGCAGGTCGCTCAGATCGCGCCGACTGTCAACCCCGCGAGCGGCGAATTCAAGGTGCGCGTGCTGGTTCCCAATGCTGATGGCAGGCTCATTTCAGGCACCTATGCCGCTGCGACCTTTGGAAAACCCCCGGCCGATACCGTATCAAAACCCTGACGGGCATGAGCGCACCGGCTCCGTCCCCGCAGCAGCCTGTCATACCGAAGGATCCGGGCACCGCAATTCCGCCACCACTCCGCCCGGATCTTGTCGAGAACGAGCAGCCTTACCTTGGACGCAAATACATCGTCTACAAGAACCCCATCGGACTCACCTATTTCCGTCTGCCGGTCGCTCACGCCGAGGCTGCGAGGCGCTTCGACGGCAAAACCCGTCTTGACCAGATCGCCGGGGAACTGGCGGAGACCTCGCTGTACTGGCGTGGTATGCCACGGGAGGAGGCCGTTGGGCAACTGGCCTCGCTGGTTGGCCAGCTGGCCAACGCGGGTTTGTTGCGGGTTAAGGCTCCCACCGCGACAGACCGTGCGCGGCGGATGCGGGATCTCAAGAAAAGCCGCCTCTTCGAGATGGCCGTCGGCCATGCACTCTTTTTCAAGAAATCCCTGTTCGATCCCGATGCGATGCTCGAACGGTTTTTTCCTTGGGTTCGGTGGCTCTACTCCCGGACGACTCTCATTGCGGCGGGTGTTTTTATCGCGCTCTCACTCTTTGCAGCGGCAGAGAATTGGGAGCGGATCGCGACTCAGGGAGCCAACTTTTTTACCCTCGACAACCTTGTTCTCAGCTGGGGCCTCTTCTTCGTGGTGAAAATTTTCCACGAATTCGGACATGCCTTCACCTGCAAGCGATTCGGAGGTGAGGTGCATGAGATGGGGTTTATGTTCATTCTCTTCACTCCCTATCTGTTCGTTAACGTAAGCGATTCCTGGAGGGCGGACAAAGGCCCCCGGATCGCGGTGACCGCGGCGGGAATCGGGGTCGAACTTTTTCTCGCCTCGGTGGCGACATGGCTGTGGTTGTTTTCCCAGCCCGGATTGTTCAACCAGATGTGCTTTAACACGATGGTGCTCTGCAGCGTTTCCACGATCCTCTTCAATGGCAATCCGTTGATGAAATTCGACGGATACTACATCATGTCGGACGCGATGGAGATTCCCAACCTCCGGACCAAAAGCAACGCATGGGTCACCGCATGGGCCCAGCGCTACCTGCTCGGTATCCGCTCAGCCGGTGCCCGCCTCACGGGCCACGAGATCGGGCCGCTCTTCGGGGTATATGCGGTGGCTGCCTATGTCTACGGCTGGTTTATTATGTATAATATTTCGGTCATGATGTTTAACATGCTGCAACCCTACGGACTTGAAATTGTGAGCCGCACCTACGTGGGTCTTTTCCTTTTCGTCTCGATTGCGCTTCCTGTATTCAGGCTCGGGCGCAGCATCAAAGGCTCGCCTGATTTGACGGGGTCCATGTTACGCCGCGGAAGATTCGTCTTCGCCGGAGTCGCCATCCTGCTGGGAGGGATCTTCCTGATCCCCTGGCATGAAACGATCCGGCGCTCGGCAGCAATTGAGCACGGTCGGGTCGAAGCCGTGTCAACACCCTCCGCAGGCCGCCTCATCGAACTGGATGTCGCGAGTGGGCAGCAGGTGGAAGAAGGACAGCAACTCGGCAGGATCGAAAATATCGAACTCGAGTCGGGTCTCAAAGACTTGAAGTTGCAGCGCGAGATGCATGAAGTCCGCCACCGGGCGGCATCCGCCGATGACTCTCCCGAAGCCCGGTTGTTGATGCCGGTATTGCAGAAGCACGTTTCTGAAGTTGATGCCCAGATCGATGGAGTTGAGGATCGGGCGAAGCGGCTGGTTCTTGTCGCACCGAGGAGTGGAGTGGTCCGCACAAGCAAACCAGCGGAACTGGTGGGACGTCATTTTCCAGCAAACCACCCGATCCTGGAGATTGGCGACGACACCAATCCGAAACTTCTCATAGCACTCAACGAGAAAGAGGCCCGCAGGGTGAGGGTAGGCCAGCGGGTGCGCGCACGCTTCGCGGCGATGCCCGATCGCGTTTTCGAGGGAAAAATCACGGTTGCCGCGGTTTCTCCGGCCCAGAAGATTTCCGTCGACGGGTTATCGAGCCTCCTTGGGGGTGATGTGCCCTCCGAACCCGATCG
>JBGSSC010000776.1:0-4474 GCA_041737265.1 Terrimicrobiaceae bacterium
AAAGAAGACCGAAGCTCCTGCCAGCGCGAAGAACAAATAGAGATAAAGTCGGGGACGGAGAAAGCGCGAGGGCCGTCCCGCCAGGGCATTCAGACTGTCGTGGCGGATCAGGCCTTTCTTGCGGTCCAAACGGTCCATCACATCATCGCAAGCGTCGATGCACGCCTCGCATGCGATGCACTCGAGTTGCAAACCCTGGCGGATATCGATCCCGGTCGGGCAGACCTGAACACATCGGCGGCAGTCCACGCAATCGCCGGCAGTCGTGCCGGCTTTGCCGCGTGGCTCACCCCTCTTTTCGTCGTAGCCGACGACAATCGAGTTGTCGTCGATTAGAGCCGATTGGAGGCGCCCATAGGGGCAGAGGACGATGCAGAATTGCTCCCGAAACCACGCGAAGTCAAAGTAAAGGAGCGCTGAAACCGCGAATACAAAGAGGAAGAGTCACCAATTTTCCAGAGGGGATAGGTGCATCATTCCATAGAGCGCGGGCAGAGAGACGAAGGAGGAGAGGAAGAGGTGGGCGATCGCGCCTGAGAGCAGAAAGAACACTCCGTGTTTGAGGACCCGGCGGATAACCTTTCCCATGGTCCATGCGGCATCTTCCAAGCGCCGCCTCGCCAGGGCGTCGCCATCAATCAACCGCTCGATGCGCCGGAAGACATGATCAAGAAACACGGTCTGCGGGCAGGCCCATCCGCACCAAACCCGTCCGATGATTGCCGTCACCAGAAATAATGTGAAGCCTGTGCCCGTGATCAGGAAGAAGAGCAACCACAAATCCTGGAACATGAGCGTGAGCCCGAAGAGGTGGAACTTCCTGTGCATGACATCCAGAAACACGGCAGGGTTTCCGTTGATTCTGACCACGGGCAGCGCCACATAGACGGCGATAAGAAGGAATGCCGCGGCGCGGCGCCACCGTGTCCAGAACCCGCTGACGTCCGCCGGATGGACGAAGTACCGCGAACCGTCGTCGTTGATCGTGGTGACCGTGTCGATGGACGGTCGTTTAGCCTTCATTGGGGACCGCCTTGGTTTCGGCCGGTTGCTCCACAGTCGGATTCTGGCTGATAATGAACGCGACGACTTCCGCCATCCGTTGTTGTCCGAGCAATGGCCCCCATGTCGGCATTCCTTTTGCAATCACGCCGTCACGCACCGTCGCAAACATGTCCATGGGCTTGCCGCCGTGAATCCAGGTTGCATCGGTGAGGTCCTGCCCGATCCCTCCTTTGAGGTTCTCTCCGTGACAGGCGGCACAGGTGGTCATGTAGGTTTTCCGGCCGGCCTCGACGATTTTCGGGTCCCTGCTGAAATTCCAGAGCTGGAGGTTGTCCGGGGGTTCCCCATGGTTGAGAGCGGCGAGTTTGATCGCCTCCATGCGGCTTTGGACCCGCACCCATCCCTGTTCCATGTGACCGGTCCAGTGGAAGTAGGCCCAGTAGCCGACACTGAAAACCACCGCTCCATAGAGCGTGAACAACCACCAGTTGGGCAGGCGCTTGTCATATTCCTGAATGCCGTCATAGCTGTGGGGTCTCAGCGCGTCTTCGTCGTGGGTGGGTTGCTGGTCGTTCATGAACGTTTCTCCTTTTCGAGAGGAAGCTGCTCATCGTGGCGGATTTTCGAACGGGGCATTCGAATGGCCCCGACCACGAAGAACAAAAAGACTCCGAAGCTGACTCCGAACGCCACGATGGCGAGCGGACCGCTCCAGTCGGCAAAGGAAACGTTGTTGAACATGGGAATCAGTGGCTGGCCGCCGCGGTTTCTTCGACCACGGTTTCCAGGCCGGGGTTGGCATCGGGGGCGGGGGTGGGTGGAGGAACCGTGCGCCCGAGTCCCTGAATGTAGGCGATGAGAGCGATGATTTCCTTGTCGGATGAAATCTGAACCCCGCTTTTCGCGAGATCATCAACAATGGTCTGCCCCTGTTCGAGGCTTACCCTGGTGATTTCCCCGGGACTGCGCTCCGGGAATGGCACGCCCATGAACCGCTGCACTTCAATTTTCTTCGGCAGTGCAGCGAGGTCGGTTTTCTGGCGGTAAAGCCATGGATAGTTGGGCATCGTGCTGCCCGGGGAGGTCGAACGCGGATTGAGCATGTGTTGAAAGTGCCAGATGTTCGGATACTTGATTCCCACCCTCTGAAGATCGGGACCGGTGCGCTTCGATCCCCATTGGAACGGAAAATCATAGAGGGATTCCGCGAGCCGCCCGCTTGCCCCGTAGCGCATGACTTCGCCAACCAACGGGCGGATCATTTGACTGTGGCAGTTGTAACAACCCTCGCGCACGTAGATGTCGCGTCCGGCGAGTTCGATCGGGCTGTAAACACGCTGCCAGGGACCGTCTTCCCCCTTGGTCTGATCAAGAAAGACGGTTGGGAGAATCTGAATCATTCCTCCCGCAACGACCGCGATCAGGGTCAGCACGCTGAACGGCAGCCAGCTCTCGAGCAGCCTTTCGTACCACTCGGACCACCGGGCCCCGCCGATGCTCATATGGATCATCGCAACCAATGCGGTCTCAACAAGAAGGACGAAGGAAATGGTGCTGAGGGCTCCCTGACCCACCCCCCACAGGCAGGCGAAGAGAACCAGAAGGAACGAGTAAATCACCGGCGCATTCACAAGGGAGGAGGCCAGGCCCATCCCTTCTTTGCGGGGTTCCAGAGTCACCTCAATGGTTGCCGTGGCAGGGGCTCCCGAGCGGATGGTGCGGAAGACATTGTAGGCCATGAGCACAAATCCGAAGAGGAAGAACGCTCCACCCACGATGCGGGTGTTCAGCATGGCCTTGGTGCTGAGCACCGCATCCAGGAAGTTCGGATAGGCGAGCACGCCCTCCGGAGTCACAGAGTTCAGCATGAGCCCCTGCGTGATGCCCGATACCCACATGGAAGCCACGTAGAGAAGGATTCCGACCATGCCGGTCCAGAAATGGATGTCGGCCATTTTGACTGAAAAAAGCCGCGTATTGTAGAGCCGGGGAACCAGCCAGTAGAACATTCCCGCCGCCATGAAGCTGTTCCAGCCAAGCGTTCCGCTGTGCACATGTCCGACCGTCCAGTCGGTATAGTGTGAAAGCGCATTGACCGAACGGATGGCGAGCAGCGGCCCTTCGAAGGTGGACATTCCGTAAAATGTGACACCCGCTGCGAAGAACTTGAGGACCGGATCGGTCCTCAGCTTGTGCCATGCACCGCGGAGTGTGAGCAGTCCATTGAGCATTCCCCCCCAGGACGGAGCCCAAAGCATGAGGCTGAAGATCATACCCAGTGTCTGAAGCCATTCAGGCAACGCGGTGTTGAGCAGGTGGTGCGGTCCGGCCCAGATGTAGACGAAAACCAGGGACCAGAAATGGACGACTGAGAGCCGGTAGCTGTAGACCGGCCGCTCCGCTGCTTTTGGCAGATAGTAATACATGATCCCCAGCACGGGGGTCGTCAGAAAGAAGGCCACGGCATTGTGCCCGTACCACCACTGAACCAACGCATCCTGCACCCCTCCGAAGATCGGATAGGCATGAAGAAGGCTGGTGGGAATCTGCAGATGGTTGACGATGTAGAGCATCGCCACCGTGATGATCGTCGCGATGTAGAACCAGATCGCCACGTAAAGGGACTTCTCATTGCGGATCGCCAGGGTCCAAAAGAAGTTGATGGCGAAAACAACCCAGATGAGCGTCACCGCGATGTTAATCGGCCAGATGAGCTCCGCGTATTCTTTGCCGCGGGTAAAACCCAGGGGGAGCGTGATCGCGGCCGCAACAATTATCGCCTGCCAGCCCCAGAAGTGGAGCGAACTCAGAAAATCCGATGCCAGCCGGACGCGGGCCAGCCGCTGGGTTGAATGATAGATTCCCGCAAAGATCATGTTGCCCACAAACGCAAAAATCGCCGCGTTGGTGTGCAGGGGACGCAGCCGCCCGAATGTCAGCCAGGAGGTGTCAAAGTTGAGCACATGGAAGCTCATCTGCGACGCGATCAAAACTCCCGCAATCATCGCGACAATCCCCCAGAATATGGAGGCAATCACAAACTGCCTCACCACCTTGTCGTTGTATTCCACTGTCACTGTTTGCGTGTTCATGAATTTTTTGAAGACGGCCCGGGGCGGGGAGATGGCGGCTCTTTCCTTTTCTCCTTGGCAAAGGGCAGCAGGCTGTCCCGCATGGCGTCACCCCCCGAAAAATCGTGGTGGTAGAGAAACGCACCCACAAAAAACAGCGCGAGGGCGCTGCTGATAAAGATTGTCAGGAAGAGGACATTCATGCAGCGCTCCCTGAGAATCGGACTGGTAGGCGTTTCATTGGTAGCCGGATCGTTCCGGTTTTTGCTTCAAGTCGCCACGCATGGCATCGGAATTTCTGCGCGGATTTTTGGAATCCTGCTTGTCATCGCAGATAAATGCGTAATATAAGTAAAACTGATGATTCCTCCGGGCATCGCGTCTCTCAAACATGCTCC
>JBGSSC010000595.1:0-2637 GCA_041737265.1 Terrimicrobiaceae bacterium
ATTCACAAACCGGTAGCTCTGGCTTGGCACCAGCGCGCGAGCGCGGCCCTTCGGGCTCGCGCTGCCGCTACCTTGCCCTGCCGGGCATTTATGAATAATCCTCATGACTTTGGAACCTACAAGGACATGAAGAGCATGAAGAATAAATGGGGAAGTCGGGGTCAACCATGCTTAATGAATCTCAAGGCGCCGTTTGTATTCTCCTCATTTTGCGCAGCAAAATTTTCTAATCCGGCGGCCATGGCAGATGTTTCTCACCGGGTGCTCTTGCCCAGAACCCCACCCTTCGCCACGGCTCCCGCCGGATTAGGTAGCAAGTGAAGATTGGACTCGCGCAGAGACGCTGGGACGCAGAGGATTGGAAGTAATGGCGGATAATCGGATGGGGAGTAAGGTTGTTGTGGCAAGGCCAAATTCGAGGAAGGTCCCAGCCCGTGATTCAACCGCTTTTAAGAAGAACCCTCCTCAGCGCCTCAGCGCCTCAGCGGGCAAATTTGTTTCTCCCATTAGCAAAGTACCAAATTTTGCCAGCGATGTAAGGATATGCAAAAAACGGGCGGAGGTTCTCTTGCGGTTGCTGCCTCAGGTTTACCCGGAAGCCCATTGTGAGCTGCGATTCAAAAGCCCGCTTGAGCTGCTCGTCGCCACGATTCTCTCCGCCCAGTGCACGGACAAGCGGGTCAACATCGTAACGGAAAACCTCTTTCGCCGCTGCCGCACGGTCAGTGACTACGCATCCATCCCGCAGGTAGAACTTGAGGGAATCGTCCATTCGACGGGCTTCTTCCGCAACAAAGCAAAGAATATCCGCGCCATGGCGGCCGCCCTCATCGAAAACCACGGAGGCCAGGTCCCGCGTTCCCTCTCCGAACTTGCGGCACTTCCCGGAGTCGGTCGCAAGACAGCCAATGTGGTCCTCGGAAACGCCTTCGGCATGAATGAGGGAGTCGTCGTCGATACCCACGTCGGACGCCTCGCGCTTCGACTCGGCCTGACCAGCAACACCGACCCCGTAAAAGTCGAAACCGACCTCGCGGGCTTGTTCCCGCGTGACCGCTGGACGGACCTCAGCCACTGGCTCATCTGGCACGGACGTCAACGTTGCATGGCCAGAAACCCCGACTGTGCCAACTGCGAACTCCATGCCATTTGCCCATCCGCCGGAAGGCTGGGTCGGTAGGGCGGTTTCGCCGAAACCGCCGAAACTTTGCTTCTGAAGTGTGTTTGGAATTTTGGATTACAACTGTTCACACAGGGAAAGCAGGAGCCACAGATGAACTCAGATTTTCGCAGATTGCAGGTGAAGCTGGGAATTCCCCACTGTAAACAACCTTCCGATGACATATGACTCTCGCCAGTGGACAGTCTCGGGCTTGTCCTTGGCCAATTCGCTGCGAACCGGCGCTACGCCCCTCTTTACTCTCGCGATAGGTGGGCTTTTGTATCAATCTTCCTGCTTTATGGCATCGGCACCCTCCGGAAACAGGACCAGGAAGAGCAACGCCGAATACGCGATTCGTACCAATTATGGCGCGGTTTGTATGGTGCCCGCGATTTTGTCAGCTATTTCGGCATGAACTTGAATTTCAAACATGCTCAATAATCCATGACCCGCGACCAGCTCAAACAACTCGAAACCGACCTCTGGAGCGCAGCCGACAACCTGCGTGCGAATTCCGATCTCAAATCCAGTGAGTATGCGACCCCGGTGCTGGGCCTGATCTTTCTGAAATTTGCTGACAACAATTACCGGCGTCATGAGGCCGACATCATCGCGGAATACCAAAAGCTGAAAGGCACGCGGCGGGAGAAGAAGCTCTCGGATATCGCCATCGAGAAATGCGGGTTCTATCTCCCGGACCATGCCCGTTACGATCACCTGCTGAATCTCCCGGAGGAAAAGGACATCGCCAAGGCGCTCAAGGCGGCGATGAAGGCGGTCGAGGAATACAAGCCGGAGCTGGAAGGCGTTCTGCCCAAGGACGAATATTTTCGCCTGACCCGGGATGAAAAAACGAAGAACATCCCGAATCAGCTGCTGAAAAGTTTTGCCAACATCCCGGCGGATTTCAGCGGCGACCTCTTCGGCCAGATTTACGAATACTTCCTCGCCGAGTTTGCCCGCAGCGAAGGGTCCAAGGGCGGAGAGTTTTTCACGCCGCGTTCGGTCGTCCGGCTGATGGTCGAGATGATCGAGCCGCACGGCGGCAAAGTCTTCGACCCGGCGTGCGGATCAGGCGGAATGTTTGTGCAATCGGCCCAGTTTATTGAGGAGCACCGCAAAGAGTTGAAGGACGGCGACAGCAGCGTGTTTGTTTATGGGCAGGAAAAGACGATGGAAACCGTCAACCTCGCCAAGATGAACCTTGCGGTGAATGGCCTGCGCGGCGAGGTGATGAAGGCGAACACCTACTACGACGACCCGCACGGCAGCTTTGGCGCGTTCGACTACGTGCTCGCAAATCCGCCGTTCAACGTGGACGACGTCAGCCTCAGCAGCGTCGAGAAGGACAAACGCTTCAACACCTACGGCATCCCGCGCAACAAATCGAAGGCGGGCAAAGCCGACGCGGGAAAGGAAACTGTCCCGAACGGGAATTACCTTTGGATCAACCTCTTTGCCACCTCGCTGAAGCC
>JBGSSC010000606.1:0-4090 GCA_041737265.1 Terrimicrobiaceae bacterium
CCGGCAACTGGCTGGGTGCCCGTGACACGCTGGCGGACTCGGGACTTACCTTCAACGGCAAGTACTACGGGGCCTACTTCGGAGTTGTTAGCAGCGAGCGGGGAGCCCGTGGGTTCTGGGATCAGGGCCTGGAATTCGGCGGGGAACTCAACTTCGGGAAGTTGCTGGGAGTCGGGCCTTTGAAGGGAACGAAGGGGTTCGGCCAGTTCCGCTGGCGCGATGCACGCACCGCCGCCGACCCCAACCAGTTTGTCGAGGCCAGCAGCATGTTCAACCCTTCGAACTGGATCTCCGGGCAGCAGTTCCGGGTGCTGAGTTTCGGACTGGAAATCGGTTCATCCGACCTGCTTGCGGTGAAGGACATGGTTGTCCTGCGCGGGGGCTGGCTTCAGCCTCAGAAAGAATTTATCGACCAGCCTCTCTCCAAACTCTTTCTAAACAACGCCGTAAACAGCTCAAAGGGCGTCGGCGGAAACATCCCGTTCTCGTCCAGCCTCTCGACGTGGGGTGGCACACTCAAGGTCAAGCCTGTCGACTGGTATTATGCGAAGGGCGGGCTCTTCATGGCGTTTCCGCAAGCAACCGCTACAGCGAATCACGGCGTGGCATTCGCCGGCTTCGGCCCTGATCCGGGCCAGAATGGACTGATGGCAATGGCCGAGACCGGCGTAACTCCCGATCTCGGGGCTTCTGAGCTGCCCGGAAAATACGCATTTGGCGGATACTATTGGGGTAACCAGAAAAATTCGTTCAACGGCACCCGTCACTATGGTCAGTATGGATTCTATGCTCAAGCCGACCAGATGCTCTTTCGTGAGGCATCCGGGCCGCAGGAGGAAGCCGCCCCGGCCGGGAAAGGACCGGACGACGCGAAGAGCTTCAAGTCTCCCGTTCCGGATACGAAACCGAAACTGAATGACCAGGGCCTGAGCATGTTCAACCTTCTCAGCTTTGCTCCGAAGTATAACAACCTCTACCCCTTTTACTTTCAATCCGGCCTTGTCTACAGGGGACTTGTCCCCTCCCGCGGAGACGATCTCACCATGTTTTCAATTGCCTACGGAAATTACAGCTACCAGAACTTGTTGGAGCAGCGGGAAGATGGGGATCCTGTTTCCACGTACACGATATTTCTGGAGTGGGGCTACCGGATCCAGCTCAATCCCTGGGCATTTTTCCAGCCTTTCGTTCAATACGCCATCCGGCCGGACGGATCATCCGATGTCGCAAATGCAACAATCCTTGGCTTTTACACGGGGGTGAACTTTTAGTGGATCGCTCCTTAAAGTAACAAAATTGTTACAATCCGTCTCTTTCAGCACCCTGCTCCCACACCAACACTGAAGTTCTCCACTATGAAAATCCCAAGCAACCCACGCCCCTTCTCTTCCATCGCTTTGTTGGTCACCCTCAGTTGTGCCTTCACCTGCCTGCAGGCTGCCACCGTTTCTGTCGATCCGGGTATTGCCCCTTATAAGCAGACAAGCGGGGTCACGGGAAACCTCAACTCGATCGGTTCCGACACGCTCAATAATCTGATGACCCTTTGGGCGGAAGGCTTCAAAAAGGCCTACCCCAACGTTAATATTCAGATTGAGGGCAAGGGCTCCTCGACGGCTCCTCCGGCGCTCATCGAAGGCACCGCACAGCTTGGACCGATGAGCCGTCCGATGAAGAGCTCGGAGATCGACGAGTTTGAGAAGAAATTCGGTTACAAGCCGACCGAGATTGCCGTGGCGGTGGATGCCCTGGCTGTCTTTGTGAACAAGGATAACCCGATCAAGGGCCTGACAATGGCTCAGGTGGATGGGATTTTCTCCAGCTCCCGCAAACTCGGCGGGCAGGACATCACCACGTGGGGTCAAGTGGGTCTGACCGGTGACTGGGCCAATCGGCCGATGTCCATTTTCGGCCGCAATAGCGCTTCCGGAACCTACGGGTTCTTCAAGGACGAGGCCTTGGGCAAGGGTGATTTCAAGGCGACCGTGAAGGAGCAACCAGGTTCGTCGGCGGTCGTTCAGGGCGTTGCCACAGACCTTGGAGCCATTGGCTACTCCGGCATCGGGTACAAGACCTCCGACGTGCGAGCCGTTCCCCTCGGGAAGGATGCCGCCTCCTTTGTCGAAGCCGATTACGATAACTGCGTGAGTGGCGATTACCCGTTGGCCCGGTTTCTCTACGTCTATGTCAACAACAAGCCAGGCCAGCCTTTGGACAAGCTTACCCAAGAATTTCTCAAGTTTGTGGTTTCCAAGGAGGGGCAGGAAGTTGTGATCAAGGACGGATACTTCCCTCTGCCGAAGCAGATTTCCGAAGAAGTCGTCTCCAAACTGGCAGAGTAAGCCTCTGCCGGCTGCTTTCAGCCGCCAACACCTCACTTTTTCATCCCGACCGGTGCCCGACACAAAGCTCCCAGCTTACGCGACTGAGAGCAGTCGCTTTGAAACCGGTCGGCTGACGCTTTGGACCGATGTCTTTATGACGTGGGTGATCAAGCTGGGTGGAGTGCTCGTGATCAGCTCGGTGCTTGGCATCTTTGTATTCATCTTCATGCAAATCTGGCCGCTCTTCCTTTCGGCCAGCGTGAAGGAGGTGAAGAGTGTTCAACTGCCTGATGTGGACTTCGAGCTTCTGGGGATCGACGAGTGGGGCGAGAAGCCCTTTCTTGTCGAGCCCGATGGCCGGATCCTGACTGTCGACTTTGAGAGCGGGGAGATCGCGGAGGCGGTGATCCGGCACGAGGGCGGCGGCACTGTGGAAGTCTCGGCGGCCGCACTGAACCGGCGGGAGCAGAAATTGATTCTGGGAACCACCGACGGCCGGTTTCTCCGGGTCTCCCTTGGCTACTCTGCTTCGGAGAAAAATGGCAGGCGGGTCGTAAGCATTGATCCCAAGGCCGAGGAAGGTCGTGCCATCGGAGTCGCAGGAAGCCCGGTCATTGACATTGCTTACGGCGATTCGGGGTCGGAAAAGTTGGTTGTCGCCCTTCAGAATGTGGAGGGCCGGAAGGTCGTTTCTGCAAATCTGTTCCGGCGCAAGCGCTCGTTGCTTGGCACCGGGCAGGAGGAACTGGCCGGCTCTTTTGATGTCACCCCTCTCCTGCCTGCCGCACCTGAAAAGATCCGGGTTCCCGCAACCGGAGATTCGATCATCGTGATATCCGAGGGAGGTGTGGTGACCTATCTCGGCCTTGCAGCCGGTGGAGGGTCCTTCGAGGTGCTTCAAACCTTCCGCCCTTTCGAGGATCTGCCGAAATCCGCCGTTGATGTCGCCGGTTTTCTCTTCGGTGACGTTTCTCTCGTGTTAGCGAACCCGGACGGGGTCAATCGCGTCTTCAGCCTCTTCTATCCCGAGGGAGGAACCCGGCGGGTCTTCGGGTTGACAAGAGAATTCCCGCCTCTCGATCAGCAGCCCACCTATTTTGCTTCCACCCTGCGCAACAAGGCTTTCCTCATTGGTGGCGGCGACCTGGCATCTCTCCGCTTCTCAACGACCACCTCGATTCGATGGCAGCACAAGTTGCCCTTCCGTGCCGTTCAGGCCGCGATCTCCGGCAAATACGAACGCATCGTTTTTCTCGACGATGCAAATAAACTCCACTTTTACGACTTGAAGGACGCCCACCCGGATTCCGGTTGGCAGGCACTTTTCGGCAAGATCTGGTATGAAGGAGCGAGCGGGCCGAAGTGGGAGTGGCAGAGCACCGGCGGAAGTGACGATTTTGAACCGAAGTATTCCCTTGTGCCGCTCGTGTTCGGAACATTCAAGGGCACGCTCTACGCGATGTTGTTTGCTGTTCCTATTGCTCTTCTGGCGGCAATCTATGCATCGCAGTTTCTGGATCCCAATTTGCGGATGATTATCAAACCAACCATGGAGATCATGGCCTCGCTGCCATCGGTGGTCCTTGGATTCCTTGCTGCAATCTATATCGCCCCTCTTGTCGAGAAGCAGATTCCTTCGTTGCTGCTTGTCACCGGCGGATTGCCGCTTGTTGCCGCGGTATTCGGATGGTTTTGGAGCATCCTGCCCATCCGCGTTCGCAAGTGGATTCGCCCCGGCACCGAGTGGATGGCGTTTATCCCGATCC
>JBGSSC010000640.1:0-2226 GCA_041737265.1 Terrimicrobiaceae bacterium
CGCGATCTGCGAGCTTGCCGATCGTTATGACGCGCTGGTGATGGTGGATGATTCCCATGCCGTGGGTTTCGCGGGTTCCGGCGGGCGGGGAACTCCCGAGCTTCAGGGAGTGGCAGACCGTGTGGATGTGTTGACCGGCACGCTGGGCAAGGCATTGGGGGGAGCCAGCGGGGGCTACGTGAGCGGGCGCTCGTCCCTGGTAGCCCTCCTCAGACAACGCTCCCGGCCCTACCTCTTCAGCAACACCCTGGCCCCCGGCATTGTCGGCGGTTCGCTCAAAGCGCTTGAAATCATCACGCGCTCTCCGGAACTCAGGGAAAGGCTCGCCACCAATACGGCACGTTTCCGCAAGGGGCTCGCCAAGCTGGGCTTTACCGTGACGGGCGAAACCCATCCGATCTGCCCGATTATGCTCGGAGATGCCGCACTCGCCGCGCGTATGGCCGAACTTATGCTCGACCGCGGAGTGTATGTCATCGGGTTTAGTTTTCCTGTCGTGCCACGCGGCAAGGCACGCATCCGCGCCCAGATTTCCGCGGCACATACGGCTGAGGATATCGACTTTGCGCTTGATGCATTCGCGCAGGCCGGGCGGGAACTCGGGGTTATTCAGGACGTTGGTTAGAAGTTCTGTTGCGGACGGATCTTTGTAACCGATTGGACAGTCGGGTGTTTTTGGATCATTTCTGCAAACCAGGAGGCTGAGGGCTTCAGCACGCGAGTCTTCGTGGCGGGATCCATCCTGGAGAGGCCGAAGGTGGCAGTGTAGCCGTAGTGCCACTCGTAGTTGTCTGCGAGCGACCATGCAAAGTAGCCTCGAACATCGGCACCTTTGCGGATAGCGCTTCCGATGGCTGCGAGGTGGTTGTTCATGTACCAAACCCGCTGCTTGTCGTTTTCTGTCGCTATCCCGTTTTCCGTGATCATCATCGGCTTCCCGTAGCGTTTGGCAACGCGGAGAATTTCCTTCGTAAGACCCTCGGGATCAATCCGCCACCCCATCATGGTGAAGTGTTTGCCACGCCGGGAGGGACCGGCCAGCAGAGAAATTGGTCCGGGGCGCTGGGTGTAGTAATAGTTGATGCCAAGGATATCGCAGACGTCATAAATGCGGTCCAGATGGTCTGTATTGCCGTGAATCATCGTATTATAGATCAGCCCGCCGGGGTCCAGCGGAGCACGTTCCCACCAGGGGAGGGCTTCGACACTCAACACTCTGGCCGAGGGCTTGATCGCCCTGATGCGGGCGGCAGCATCCCGGAACATGCCGGTGCTGGCATCGATCGCCTTCCAGTAGTGGCCGAAAGCGAGAGACATGGCAGGAGGCCATTGCCCCACAATGTAGGCCGTTGTGATCTGACCGTTAGGCTCGTTTTGTGGTGCATAGTACTTTGTGTAGGGGGCTGTGGCCCGAACCATTTTGTTGACGTAGGCATTCCACCGCTCCCTGGCAAGCGGGTGGAGCCAGTTGGATGCACCTGGGTTTGACTTGTCGTAGAGCCAGTCCGGGAAGGTGAAGTGCCACAGGCAGATCACCGGCTCGATGCCGAGCTCCTTGAGTTTGCGCGCCATTGTCACGTAGCCTTGAATGGCATCCTCGTTGTAAACACCCGGCCTCGGCTCCACGCGGGCCCATTCGATGCTGAAACGGTAGTGCGTCGGGCGGATTTTCTTCAGTGCTTCGAGGTCCTTTTCGAAATGCGTCCAACTGTAAAGCGCGTTTCCGCGGGGAGGGGCCTTTCGTGCCGCCACCAGCACGTCCCAGTCGGTGGAGAAGAATTGCGGCGATCCCTCCTTAACAGCAGGATCCTCGTATTGGTAGCTTGCGGTGGAGATCCCCCAGGCAAAGCTTTCCGATGCTTTCGGATGGGGGATCGCTCCGGAAATTTTCGGAGTCGGATCGAAACGCCCGAGGGGATTGATCGGGTTTACACATCCGCAGAGAAGCAGGATACAGAAGGCAGGCGGCAGGATTCGAGAATTCATCGGGCTATCTCATATCGTCAGGGACTTCCGTAGACGAGTTTGAAATGCATCAATCCGGCTGGAGGCGGTGCACCGGTTGGATCGCCGCGGGAATGGTCCCCACGGGAAATGGTTGCGAGAGCCCCCGGCTTGGAAATTTTTTGGCCTGCCAAATTCACTTCCGTCAAATTCATGGCAATTTGCGGATGGTCGGCATACCTTCTCGCGGTGATCGAGCCGCTGGAGATTTCCCCATGCCGG
>JBGSSC010000643.1:0-6175 GCA_041737265.1 Terrimicrobiaceae bacterium
GGAATCCGGTGAGGGACTCTACGCAGATCACTTTGCCTCGTGGAATATCCTGGCAGACATCATGCACGAGTTTCTACCAGGAACAAAGGTGCCTTTCCGCCTGATTTTTTAAGCCATTCCATGCCCTTCGGAGCTTTGATCTCTGCTGGAGAAGCGATATGAGCCAAGTCACTGGCGACTCAAAGAGTTCTCCCATGGATTCTTGGCGATTTGTTGAGGAATTAAAGGAACCTCTCTGGAAGAACCATGCTTGGACACCACGCTCTGCCCGCGGGGGAGAGGCTGACGTGTCAGGGGGCTTGAACCTCCGCGATAATTTTCCAGATCCCGGGCGGGGGTTGGAGACCGTTCATTCTGATCTGAAGCGGTTTTGTACAGCGGGCGACCTTGCCCTTAGTGGAACATACAGTATTGAATTGGAGAAGGACCCGGCATTGGGCCTCGAGGCGTTCCGGGTTGAGGTGTCTGCGGATCACTGCCGTGTTTTGGCCGGAGGCACCGAAGGCATGCGTCGAGCAATTTATTTCCTGGAGGAGCAAATGCTGAAAGCAGGCGGTCCCTACTTGGCGCTGGGGATCACCGAAAGATGCCCTTTCGTCGGGAACCGTATCTCGCGCTGCTTCTTTGGCCCCATCAAACGACGGCCCCTGAATCGCGACGAACTGACCGACAACGTTGATTACTATCCCGACGAATACTTGAACCGACTGGCTCACCAAGGAATTAACGGACTTTGGCTTACCGTTTCATTCAGGGATTTGTGCCGCTCACGGTTTTTCCCTTCGTCCGGAAAAGATTCCGACCGGCGATTGGAGAAGCTGAGACGATCGGTCGCCAAGTGCGCCCGCTACGGTATCCGGCTGTTTGCTTTTACAATCGAGCCACGTTCCTTTGGAGTCGGGTCGAGCCAGATTTCCGCTACTGCGGCAAGAGATCGTCCCGAGCTGCTTGGTCACCGGGAGGGAAACATCCAATACTTCTGCACGGGCAGTGAAGCTGGTCTCTCCTACCTGGAAGAGAGCACGCGGATCTTGTTTCAATCAGTGCCGGGGTTGGGAGGATTGATCAACATCAGCTTTGGTGAACGGCCAACGCACTGTTACTCCGGCAGCCATCTGTTTTTCGATAACAATTGTCCTCGCTGCTCGAAAATGGCTCCTGCCGAGGTTTTTGCGGCTACCGCCGATGCCATGGCCAGGGGAATGCACTCGATGTCTCCCGACGCTGAATTTATTTCCTGGCTCTACGTGCCGCAAATCCGGAAAACGCCCGGAATTGATCCCACTGCTGTAAAAGCAGAGATCCATAGAATCGCCGCCAACACGCCCTCATCGACGACGCTTCAGATTAACTTCGAGTCCGAAGGCAAGGAAACGCAGCTCGGGCGCGAATGTGACGTGCTTGATTATTCTTTGGCCCACGTCGGCCCGAGTCAGCTTTTTAAACAATGCGCTGAGACTGCCGTGCGCAACGGAGCGAGCATTTCGGCAAAACTTCAAGTTGGCTGCAGCCATGAAGTTGCAACGGTTCCCCACGTGCCGGTTCCCGGAAATATTTATCGCAAATACCTGCGGATGCGCGAACTCGGGGTTACCACGGTGATGCAGTGCTGGTACTTTGGGAACTATCCTTCGCTGATGAACCGTGCTGCCACAAGGTGCAGCTTTGAGCCGTTTCCTGAGACCGAAGATGCGTTCCTCGCTGAGCTGGCAGCTCCGGTTTGGGGGGGCGACTCCGCAACCGTGGTTGAGGCATGGAAACTCTTCCGCAATGCCTATGAGCAATTTCCTGCAAACCTGAACTATTCCTACTACGGGCCAAGCCATAATGGGCTCATTTGGCCGCTCCATTTGACGCCTGTGGACAGTCCTCTCGCTCCAAGCTGGCTGCTTGGCTTCGGCCCAAGCGGAGACCGCATCGGAGAGTGCATAAGTTACTTTCAGTCCTTTGGTGAGCTCTTGGAATTGAGTCGACGGGTGGCCGACGGCTGGGAAAATGGTGTTGCGCTGCTCCGCCCCCTCGTGAGGCCCAATCTCGGAAATGAGAGGCTCCGGGAGATCGGAGTCGCGGAGGCGCTCGGCCTGCAATTCCGCTCCGCCGCAAATATCCTGCGCTTCTACTCGCTGCGGGAAGAACTCCCGTGGCAGTCTGCGCAACATCAAAAGGAGTCGCTTGGGCAAATGCGCAATCTGGTTCGTGATGAAATTCGCCTTGGCCTGCGGCTTGCAGATCTCGCTGACGCCGACAGCCGCCTTGGCTTCCACTCGGAGGCGGAGGGCTACAAATATTCCCCCGACGAGCTTCGCCAACGCTCCGCCTCACTCAAGGACTTGCTTGCGACCGGTTTCGAGGAGGCAAGTCGCGAACTAAATAGGAACGACAATCTCTACGACCAATTCTGTGGAAAACTCCCTCTGGGGCCAACCGTGCAGTGTCCGCGCTTAAATGTGTTGCATGATATCCCATGGGATTCTCTCTCCCAACATACTGTGTCTGGCGCCTCGGAGTCCCTACCGGGGTTTGTGTGGCAAACCGCACACAATGGCGACAGGATCTACTTTCATATAACCTGCCCCCTCGCGGACCCACTGCCACCTTCCGACACAACATCCTGGGGTGACGGGATGGACTCGGACCGGATGCTCCTGCTCATCGAACCAAGGCGGCTTTGGCCGGCAGTCCGTATCCATGTCGATAGAGCCGGTAGGGTGTTTCACGATGATATGCGCTGTACGATGGACCATCGCACCAAAGTGCGAGTCGAGCGCTCCAGCACGCACTGGATAGCTGAACTCGAAATTTCCATGGATTCGCTGAAGGAACCGCAACTCAACGGACGCCCAATGCGCATCAACATTCAAAGACCCCACAATTTGGGTCAGGACACCGTCTCATGGATTCCACTCAACCCACTCCCCTCCCGGCTCCAATTCGGCAGCCACAACCCTGCCGACCTCGGCTGGCTGCTTTTTTAAGAATCAAAAAAAACTGAGAGGGTGAAATATTTTGGTTGCGTTGGCAAACCGGGCATGTCTGCTAGCTCAAGGATGGGTCTGACAAGGTCCGGGAAAGCTGGGCATGTTGTCATCGTTTCGAATCCAAGGATTTGTGTCACAGTTCCGCTCCACCCGACAAAGGCATGGAAACGCTGCGGACATGGGAAACCCCCGCCGGAAGGATGGATGGAACATCATTCACACTTCGCTCGGCGACGCGCTTGAGCTTGTTGTCGTAAATGAGTCGCATGGAGCACTCCTTATTCGAGACCTGGACTTCATGGATGCACTCGGAATCGTCCCGGCACTGCAGGAATCCATCGTTGGACCATTTTTCAGAAACCTCCAGAGAGCGGCAGTTTTCCATGAATCGACCCGGCTCCACTTCTCTCCCCGCCGCCACAATCACAGCGCCAGCGACAATGGAACGCCTGCGAATGAGAGTCGGTTCGAGGGATTCAAAGTTCGGGAAAAACAGTTCGAATCGTCGATTGGGCTCGGCGAATGGCATAATGCTTGATGCTTCAGCGTGGGGATGCCAAGGACCTGGATAGGGACGCACTGTGGAAGGATCTGAGGGAAGTTGGCACCAGACCGTTTGTCCGAATCCAGGCAATGAACTCCCTATAACCGTACGCTTCAGAGGCAAAATACCGAATCTTGCCTGTTTGGTGGTGAGAAACACCCAACCGGACGCAAGCCGTCCGCCCTCACCTTCGAGCGGAAGTCCGTTTTCGTCATGGGCCAGGCCGGTGAATTGCGGAATTCGGAGCGATGTTCCAACCGAACGGAGGGAGGCATTCACTCCGTCGAGATGGGCCAGCCAGATCTGCACGTTTTCGTGCTGGTGGGCAACATAGCGGTATTCAATTGCGGCGTCAGCGCGCAGCCTCTTGAAATCTTCCTCCTTGTCCCCGAATTCCAAACGCAGAGGCACGCCCATCCACGAACCATCGGCTTGTTGAAAGGCGTGCCCTAGCAGGCCAAGATTGTTCCCGTCTCCCGAGAAGCCCGCAGGCATATCATAGGGATCCTGAATCTCCCCGTTGGTCTCTGGGTAGGAGGTAAAGCACCCGAGCGTGAAATCGCGGTGGTAGTAGCTGTAAACAGCGCCGTCCTTAGGGAAGCGCCCCTCCAATATGCGCGGAGCGGCCAACGACGACAGATTCCGATTCCCCAGGTTTCCCGAAGCAAGACAATGCCAAGTCGAAACTGAGGACCCGTGCAGCCAGCCCCGTCGTGTCATTTCCGACACGCTCATGGGATTCAGGCCTAGCGGCCAGGCCAGAAACAGAAAGTTCCAGGCTTCACCGATGCCGTTATACGTCCGGCAGGCCGGGAGCGGTATTCGATGCTCAAAGAATCCGAATTCGAGCAACAAGGAGTCCAAAAGCTCCCTCGCAATTCGGCGGATGCGCGGATCACGCACTTGCCCGACCGCAAGCGCCGCCAAAGGTACCGTCGTTCCATAGTAACACGGGGACAGTCGCTCGACGATGCCGTGCTCGAAGTTCGTGCGATAAAACTGCTCGAAATGATTCCGAACAATGGCCAAAGCCGCTTCATCCCCGAATGTCTCCGCCAGGATTGCCGCCAAGACATTGTCCCCAATAAACGCGTTGGTCCAGCCCACCCGGGGACAGTGGGCAAGAAACTTCCTGTATAGACTCAGCCGACACGCGTCTTCGATCCTCGCCGACAGTTCGTCTCCAATCAGGTTTCTGTAGAAAAGCCAGATGACGAGCAGGCCTTGGACGGTAAAAAATGTTCCGTTGCCATCCGGCACGCAATCGTCTTCAACATACCAGCGGAATTGTCCGAAGGTCACCGAGTCCGTATCAATATCCTGGTTGCGAAGAATTGAATCCAGGCCGCGGCAGGCTTCATCAATCCTCAGCCCACAGGCGAGCAGGGATTGCACGTAGTACAAACCGTCCATGGCGGTCGAGTGGTAGCGGGGCAGTCCTTCGGCGGTTCCACGCCCTGCCGTGTGTGCCTCTTTCGCATGAATCAGCCCGAGAGCAGGAGTTCGCATGGGTTCAACCATGTTCAGCCACGCCCGGGCGTGTTCCTGGATTTCTTTGAAAGATCTCATGACAGAGAATTATTCTACAAACTGCAGCGCCAGTTGTCCGGCCAAGGGATCGCGTCCCGCAACGACGAAATCGCACTGTTTCTTATATCGGCGGATGACTTCGCGGCACAGGGCCGCATTTTCGGCAATCCCAATCGGGATTTCACGGTCGATATTTTCCTGAACAAAGGCCGTTTCCAGAATGCCCAACAGCCCGTTCTTGGTCTTGATGCGGACACCAGCGGATCCAGGATGGTGACCCCCTGTCGGGTCGAACACAATGCCAGGAGCAGGTTCGACTGGCTCGTCAGCGAACGTAATCCGATCCTCAACCAAGAGCTCGCGCATGTACGCCCAGGTTTTCGCCGTGAGATAAAACTCGCGGGGAGGATGACCTGGACAACGCTTCAATAACTCACGCATCCCGGCCCAAGCACAGTAGACATGGGCGTTGGGCAGATTGCGCCGGAGCAGCCCTCCCGTCGAATAGGTGATTAGTTGCGAAATCAGCAGAAAATCAATGTCACGGGGTGCGACGCCGACATGAGTGAGAGCTGCTTCAAGAGTGTTTTCAACGGCAAAGATGCTTCGGGGATCGAGTTTTTGATTGGCGCAATTAAGGCGTTCCAGATCGCCGCCATCGGGCAGTCCGGCGTCAATGATCCCGGTTTGGGAACCCGATCTGAGAATCCACACCCAGAAGGCGATCTCGCGCATTGCGCAATCGTTTTTTCCGAAGACGCATTCCCACCCCGGAACCGGCAAGGTGGCAAGTCGTACCGCATGGAGCGTCCAGTCGCCAGAGGAGGTCATGGTTAATAATCGGAAGCTGATTGCAGGGTGCGAGCCAGGCGTTCGGCTGCGTCGGAGTTGTATTGCAGACCGTAGCAGGGACTGGGCTGGCCGTTTGTGAAAACTGCCAGCGGTAGAATTCTTTGTGAAGCCCGGCGAATGACTCCATCGACGTCGCTTAGTGGATAATCACCCTCTTCGACGCTGAAAATTGTGAGTGTGGGTTGCGGAATTTTTCCAGAAAGCGCTTTAACTGCATTTCGAGTGACCATGGCGATGACCTGCTGCAAGGGAATGCCGAGGTGAAGAAACT
>JBGSSC010000645.1:0-4967 GCA_041737265.1 Terrimicrobiaceae bacterium
CGCAGGTAATCATACATCACGTTCCTCAGCGCGCTCAGTCCTCCCTGCTGTTCGAGGGTGATCGTGTTCTGGCCTGGCTTGAGCAGTCCGGCGTCAAAGCTCAGATCCCATTGCGAATACTGCCCGTGAATGCCTGCCCGCACCATGGCATTGTCGGTATTGAACCGGCGGGAGCTGACCACCGTATCATTCACAGAGACGCGCAGCGCGGCCTTGTGAGCGGCGGCGATGGCGATGCGCAACGCGGCGATCCCGGGCTTGGGTGACTCTGGTAGGTTGAACAAGATGTTCCACTCGCCATTTTTCTGAACGGTGCACTGGGCAAAGTTCCAGTCGATGCGCTCGTCGCTCTCACCGATGACAAACTGCACGTCGTGAGGAAACTCCGATGGATACTTTTGAGGGATTGCCCCCCTGGCGGTAATCATCGCCGTGGCGGAATTCTTTTGCGGTGCGGTCGGGTGTGCCGATTTGCCAGAGCTGGCCGCCATAGTGGATGGGCTTCCATTCGAGAGTATCCAGGTCCGTCACCTGATTCTTTGCGATGCTCAGGTCATCGCATCGGAACTCATCCATGACGCCGTCTACAAACGCGTAAAGCGTGTAGTTGTCGGCGCGAACGTGGGGAATGGTGAAGCTCCCATCCTTACCGGCACGAACCCAGTTCTGGTAGCCGTTCGATTGCTGCTGCCAATCCGGCTGTGGCGCAGCCAGACCAACCCAGGCAGAGGAGAGCGAAGCCTTCGGGTCCTGTGTATCACTCAAATTCAACCTTCCTCTGACCGTGCCGCGCTCGGATGCGAGCGGATAGAGCGGGTGGCGCATCCAAGCATACGGCCACGCGTCTTGCTCTGAGGAGCTCTTGTGTTTCGAGTCCATCCAAAGTTGATCTTTGTCCCCGCGGGCGTTGATATAGACCATCCACGGCCCATAGATCTTCTGCCATTGCTCCGTGCCAACGGTCACCGGCGCAGCTCCATAGTGGCTGCAGGTGAGGATTTTCATGATGGCATGCGGAAAGTGAGCGGTAATGTGCCGTTTGGTGGGTCCCACGTTCTGATTTTCCGTGCTGCCGTAGAGAATCCAGAAACCGATACCGCTCTTCGAACCTGTCCAACAGTGGAAAAAATGTTCCCCCGCATCGGCATAGCTGTGGTACTTGTTCTCGACCAGACCTTGGAACGGGCCAGAGGTCATCATCCGCGATTCCTTTGGGCCGAGCGTCTTATGCGGGGTGTTGGGCTCAGGCATGTAGCGGCGACGCCGGTCATCAACCGTCATGAAATCGAAGACGTCCCCGCTCAGGCGAAAGAGCATGCGAGCCGAACTGAGTTTGCCAGCAGGATACCCCTGCGGATGGTCGAAGACAGCATAGTTGTAAAACCCGCTGTCTCTGCGGAAGAGGACATAGTGGAGTTCGACATCGAAAGGCGGGCCGCGCTTGGAGAATTTTTGTGTGATGCTCACCTCTGCCGCCTCACCACCGTTGGCGGTGGGATCAATGCGGACCCAGAACTGGCCTGCGGTAATTCTGGTGAATGATCCGCTGTTGTCCTGCTTAGTTCCCCGTTCGACATCGTCCAAATCCTCCTCCTCCGCGCGCCAGTTCAGGTAGCACGAGCCGCCGAGCAGAGAAGTCCCGCGGTAAGTGATGTCCAGGGGCCGGTCGGACTGCTTCCCGATCTAAATCGAGATCATTCCGTTGTCGCCATTCTCCACCCTGGTGACTGGTTGGGTCTTTTGTTCCTCCGCTCTGGAAACCGCAGCCGTGATGACGACAGCCACGGCAAATTAGATGGCGGTCAATTCCAGCTTCATTGTTAGAATTTGCGGGGTTCCAATTTGCATGTAAATGAAACTTGTCGAGTCCATAACCCGGTCCCCGCGCCAAGCAATCATCAATCAGCAATCGGCCCACCATGCGCCTTATTTCCGAAATCCCCACAATCCGCTCTTCCTGGGATGACCTTCTGGAGGGAATTGAAACCTCTGCCCAATGGGGAGAATACCGCGCAATACTGAAAACCCGCTATCTGGATTTAATCCGCGACTCCGCCAAACCGCCCAGGGTTCCGTTGGACATGCAGATTCTGGACGAGCGGGTTGTGGACGATTCCTATCTTCTTTGTTGGATCAGCTATCAAGTTGAGGCGGACGAACGGGCGACCGCTGCTTTGGGAATTCCCCTGAATCCTCCGGGCAGCACCCCGGGTGTCGTTGCTCTGCATGGAACCAGACCACAGGGAGCACGCGAAATCGCCGGACTCGAAGGTTTGCCGGAGAGAGCCCACATCGACCACCTCTGCCGCCGGGGATTCACGGTCATCGCACCCGAGCACTTTGTCTCCGGCAGGCGGATCCCTCAGGAACGCCCTTACGACACGACACGGTTTTACGAACGGCACCCCGAATGGACCGCCGTCGGGAAATTCACCTACGAGCATTCGATTGCAACGGATGTGCTGGCTTCGCTCCCCGAAGTGGATGCCTCACGCCTCGGCGTGATGGGGCACTCCCTCGGCGGGCAGGGTGCGTACTTTCTCGCGGCCTACGACGAACGGATCAAAGCTGCTGTTTGCAACTGCAGTGCCGGCACGTTCCGACACAATCCGGGTGTGGAAAATTGGGCGCGCGAAAGCTGGTATGTCTATTTCCGCCACCTCCGCGAGAGCCTTCTGCGCGGGGAGGCACCACCCATGGATATGCACGAGATCATCGCACTCATCGCCCCGCGCGCTTTTCTGGATGTCTCCGCATGGAATGACCCGCAGGGATATACTCCTACCCAGCGGCAACGGGCACTCATGATGTTGAAACTCACCGAGCTCTATGATTTGTTGGAGGGGGCCCAGAACTTTGCCTTTTTCATCCATGGGCGCGGGCACAGTATTCCGTCAGAGTCACGGTCGCTGATCTATGATTTTCTTCAGACCCATTTGAGTCGCGATTGAAACGCGTAAGGTCATGCTTTGGAAAAGGTCTCAGGGATGTGTGTATTCAGGGGAGGCTTGCGGAGAGTTCACCACCGGTGGCACGAGGCGCGCGGTTGGCATCGCGAACGAGGTCACGTGTGCGCACGGTCGCGAGCCAGGTGCCACGATTCCCCTGGGCGGCGACCGCGTCTTCGGTGGTCGTAGAAGAATTGTTTCGTGACTTTCCCGGACGGCGCCTGCGAGGCCTGGCCTGAAGTACCTGCCGGATCAGGCAGTGAAGCGTTGTTCCACTACCCGCATCGCGTCGGCCACACGCTCCATGGTTTCCATGGAGAAGGACTCGTTTATGGCGATCAGAATATGATTGGCCATCGCGAGTTCGGAATTCGGCGCACAGTGTTCATAGTCCGGGATGCTTTGGCACTGGGGCAAAGACCACGGAATTTCCGAATTCCCGAAGGTGCGTTTGTCCTTGAACCACGGTTGGGTGTAAATGATGGATGTGTAAGTGGGGGCTGCCGGTACACCATGCTCACGCAGGGCGTTGGCGATTTCGGTTTTGTCTCCCGTGGCATTTTCCAAGTGAACCCGGATGCGGAGAAACCAAAATGCCGAGAGGCCCCGGTCGGGAATCTGTCCCAGCGAAAATATCGGGGAGCCCTGCAGCCTTTCCGCCAGCCTGGCGGCAAGGGCCTGCCGCTTCTGGATGAAACCGGGCAAACGCTGCAACTGTACCCTTCCGATGGCCGCTTCCAACTCGGTCATGCGATAGTTCACTCCAAAAAATCCCCCGACATCCGGGCGTCCAAAGTTTTTCCCCCGGTCTGCAAAGCTCTTGGCACGCCAGTAGAGGGCCTCATCATCGGTGACGACCATTCCTCCCTGCCCGCCCGAAGTATGATGCTTCCCATTCATCAGGCTGAACGCACCCAGAGTGCCATAGCTGCCGACTTTGCGTCCGGCCCATGTGGCGTCGTGGGCCTGGGCGGCGTCTTCGATCACCGGGAGTCCGTGGCGCTTCGCAACGGCCATGATCGTTTCCATATCACAGGGCTCCCCCGCAATATGTGCCACCACGATCGCCGCCGTGCGCGGCGTGATCCTGGATTCAATTGACGGAGCGGAAACGTTGAAGCTTTCGGGATCTGTATCGGCAAAAACCGGGATGCACATGCAGGCCAAAACAGGACCAATGCCTCCCGGATCACTAATTGGAGGGCAGATCACCTCGCGGCCCGGTTCCAAATTCAAGGCTGCCACGGCCGTGTGGACGGCCGCCGTGCCTGAAGTGACTGCGGTCGCAAACCGGGTCCCCATGTGGGCGGCAAATTCCTTCTCGTAGGCATCCACTTCCTCCCCTCCATAGCGATCGAACGCCGTCTGGTTCGCGATCGCCCGGTCGAAAACCCTTAGGGCGGCTTCCCGCTCTGCCTCACCCAGCAGGAATCGTTTGAAGGACTCGTCAGGGATCGGGTCAGGGCAGCTGAGATCGGGTTGGGAAGGGAGAGTTGCTGGCATGGGAGGTATTTACTGGTATCGCTCCGGAGCGTCAATGCTAATCCGGCGGGAGCTGCTGCCAAGGGATGACTTGTGGGCAAGGAGACCCGTTGAGAAATGGCATCCCGCGCCGCCGGATTATAATATTTTGCTGCGCAAAATGAGGGATGAGGATTCGGAATTCCAGAATGGCATTACTGCCACTAAAAGATTGGTGCCCTGTTATTCTGCCCACGGGGAGGCAGCGGGCGGGTTCCAGACTTGCCCGGCAACCCTTAGCATGTTTTCCCCGATGATGTGGCGGATCGCTTCATCGGAGTGTCCGCGCTGCACGAGACCCACGGTTATAAGGGGCCAATTTGTTGAGGTCATGCTCTGTTTCTGCAGAGGCTGGTTCCATTCGGGGAGGTTGAGTGCATCGCCGGGAGGCCAGAAGTTTTCCCAGCGGGGACGTTCAGGCGGCCGGGGATCCAGCGCCTGTGAGGCTTCATCGGCCCACCGGGAAATGTAGGCGCTGTCGATGCCGATGGTGACAGC
>JBGSSC010000647.1:0-1996 GCA_041737265.1 Terrimicrobiaceae bacterium
GGGGCCAAAAGCGTGCTGCGTGACGTTGCGCGCGTGTTGGGGTGGAGTTATTCCGATGGCGACAAGCTCGCAAAGATGATTCCCGGTGATCTTGGGATCACCCTCGCAAAGGCTGCTGAGATCAACCCCGAGCTCAAGGAAGCGATCGAAACCCAGGAACCAACCCGGCAACTCTGGGACCATGCCCTGCGGTTGGAGGGACTCAGCCGCAATGCAGGTATCCATGCTGCAGGCGTCGTGATCGGCGACCGTCCGCTCGACGAGTACATCCCCCTCTGCCTCGGCAAAGAGGATGAGGTCGTCACGCAGTTCTCGATGAACGCCCTCACCGATCTCGGGATGCTCAAAATGGATTTTCTCGGGCTCAAGACGCTGACTGTCGTTGAAAGCGCTGTGAAGATGGTGAGGAGCCAGGAGCCCTCGTTTGATGTCGCAGCCATCCCCTCCGATGACGCTGAGACGTTCGCAATTTACAACCGCGGCGAGACGGTGGGGGTTTTCCAGATGGAGAGCGGGGGGCTGACCAGCGTCTGCAAGAGGTTCGATGTGCAAAACATCGAGGATATCATTGCCCTTGGGGCCCTCTACCGCCCGGGGCCGATGCAGTTCATCGATGACTACATCGCACGGAAAAAAGGCACCAAGGAGATCCACTACGAACACCCGCTTCTCGCCGAAGTGTGTGGCGACACGTATGGCATCATTGTCTATCAGGAGCAGGTACAGCGCGCCGCAAACGTTCTCGCCGGCTACACTCTCGCACAGGCCGATCTCCTGCGCCGTGCGATGGGAAAGAAGGATGTCGAGAAAATGCGGAAGGAAAAGGCCACCTTCATTGCCGGCTGCGCCGAAAAGCACGGGATGTCGGAAAAAGTGGCCGATGCCATTTTCGGCTTCATCGAGAATTTTGCCAGTTATGGGTTCAACAAGAGCCACAGCGCGGCCTACGGTTGGATTTCCTACCAGACTGCCTATCTCAAAGCGCATTACCCGCTGGAGTTCATGGCTGCCCTGCTTACCCATGATGCGGCCACCACGGACCGGCTCGCAGAGCTCATTGCCGAATGCCGCCGCATGGAAATCCCGATCCTTCCCCCGGAGGTCAACGAGAGTGGATTCGAGTTCACTCCGGTGGAGGTCGCCAGCGGGCGGGCGATCCGCTTTGGCCTTGCCTCGATTAAAAATGTCGGAGAAGGCGCGGTGCGGGCGATCGTTGCCGAGCGGGACAGGAATGGTCCGTATACCGGGTTGGAAGATCTTTGTGCGCGCCTTGACTCGCGAAGTGTGAATCGGAAAGTCGTGGAAAGCCTCGTGAAGTGCGGGGCATTTGATGCGTTTGGGGCTTCGCGCGCGCAGCTTTTTGCCGACATCGAGCCGGCGATGTCCTCTGCGGCCGGGGCGCAAAGAGACCGGGCGAGCGGCCAAGGCGGACTGTTTGACGATGTGGAGATTGCGCTCCCGCGCAAAGCCGGCGCAGCCCCCGCCGAGCCGTGGCCATTGAGGGAAATGCTGGCTCACGAAAAGGAATTGCTGGGATTTTACGTTACCGGCCATCCGCTGGAAGCCTACGAGGGGCACTTCGACAGCGGGCGATTGACGACGATCGCTGTGGCACGTGCGACCAAGGAGCCCGCCAGCTTCAAGATCGGAGGACTCGTTTCCAGCGTTGAAAGGCGCTTCACCAAAAAGGACAACCGTCCGTTCGGGATTGTCCTCTTGGAAGATTTTACGGGGTCGCTCGAAGTGATTGCATGGGATGAGGTCTTCACCAAACACGCCGAAATCCTGCAGCCCGACACGGCGATCATGGCTCAAGTCAAAGTCGTCTCACGCGATGACTCGGTGCGTGCGACCGCTTCATCGTTCACGCCGCTCAAACCAAAGGCCGCAAGCCGTCCGGTCTATCTGCGCCTCGACCTCGATAAACTTGATGGGCCCGCCCTCGAGCGCATCCATCAAGCAGCGACAGCCAATCCTGGCAAACGGCCTCTTGTCC
>JBGSSC010000673.1:0-3973 GCA_041737265.1 Terrimicrobiaceae bacterium
AGGAATCAAAACGGTGCCCCTCCCTTAAATCCCGCGGGCCTTCGAAACGGTATCCGTATTCAATCGACTCAAAATCCAGATCAAGCAAGGCCATCGCCCAGACGTTGCCCATGCGATATTCGTCCGGGAAAGGGATCTCTGCCATGGGGTCGGGCTCGCCACGGGCGAACAGCACCAAGGTGCACGAAGTCGCATGGACGGAGAAAATCGAAAAATTCACCCCACCGGGGATATGGCTTGCCCCGAAAGGCAGAGGGTGCCCGTAGCGCATGCGGAATTCTCCGTGGGTATGCGTGTGACCGACTGACATGGGATACTTACTAGCGAGGCACTGCTTCAGACCAAGCAAAACATACTCAAAAACTTCTGCCGGAGTTGCCATTGCCGGTAGCAGCTGAAATAGTCGGCTTGCTTCGTTCCTTCCACTCCAAGCAGCCATGTCGAGCCCTTACGCGGTTTTCCACCAACACCTCGGCGGCATTGTTTCCATTGAACCCGCTCTGCGGAAAATCCACGCCTACCACGGAGGCACGGTGCGCCTGCTCACCCGCTCGGAATATGCCCCTCTTGCGGAGTTGATGCCCGGCGTGGCGTTTGCGGGCGGCCTGCGTTTCGCTCCGGCCCATCACCTTTATGCTTTCGATGGAACCGGCAAGAGTGCTCTCCGAAGCCTGCTGACGCCGGCACTCGACAAAACATGCATCCTTGCCAACAAGTTCAGGGCACGCTGGTTTCTGCGCGTCGCTTACAGCCGGGTTCGTCTGCCACCGGAAGAGCCTTGTCATGACTCCGAGGTATTCTGGAGACAAACCCCTGTTCCAGAAAATGGAGCATTTATCCCCCCCCGGCTTGAGTCTCCTCCCGAAGACTGGAAACCACCGCGGATGCCGCCCGGCCCGTTCGTTCTGATTTCCCCGACAGGCAGCTGTCCGGAAGAGACCTGGGCACCTTCGCATTGGCATGAGGTCTTTGCGGCCCTCCACGATGGCAGCGCACCGCCCTGCGCCGTTTCCACTGGCAGTTTGCCGTGGCAGGTTCAACACGCCCAGTCTCTGGCTGCGGGCTTCGGCACGGCCGCGCACTGGCTTTGCGGTCCGACCTCAATCCGTGAGTTTCTATGGCTGTGCTCGCGCGCACGGCTCGTGATTTCGGTGGATAACGCTGCGGGCCACCTTGCGGCAGCGTTCGGTGTTCCCTCGGTCACCCTGTTTGGCCTGGGTAATTTAACCCGTTCGTTTTTGCCGTCGCATCTGGCCTGCGCGATCCAAGCTGGTTCAGCCAAGGACGGACTCCGCCGCATTTCCCAGATCCCGGTCGCCCCAGTTATTCAAGCGGCATTGGATGCACTGGAACATTGACCTCCGAATCCGGCGGCCGCCGGTGCCAAGGGCGGAGTTGCGGGCAAGGGGATCCTGTGAGAAAGAACCGCCCTCGCCGACGGATTCGAAAATTTTGCTTCGCGAAAGGGAGGGAAATGCGGTGGCGTTTCCTTGATTGGAGATCAGTCATCAAAAGCAGGCTTTCCATGCTGCCCTGGAATCAATCACCCTGGGCCGCAACCCCCAGGGCAATGCAGCAGCATGGCCGAAAATCCCAGCTTTTTTGCCTGCAGAAATCCTGCATCCTATTCGGCTTTGGATCTGCGAGGATTAATCCCTTTCCGGCTCGATGTGAACGGTGACGTCCGAGATGTTGAGGCTCGATGCGAGAAGGCGGTTCTTCACAATGTGGGCCACTTCGTGACCTTCCCTCACCGAACTCCCGCCTGCAACCCGCACATGAAGATCGGCAATCCGGGTGAGACCGCTTTTGCGCACGCGACATTTCTCGACGCTTGTGACCCCCTCAACCGAGCGGACTTGATCCAAAGCCTCGTCAATCAGAGCGTCCGGCATTTGCTCGTCGAGAATCTCACCCAGTGACCCACGCAGCATCCTGCCGCCATTGAAGAGGATGATCCCGCAGGAAAAAAGAGCAGCCCAGTCGTCCGCAGGGGCCCAGGAAGGCCCTCCGGCGAGAGCGATGCTGATGCCAATCAGCGCGGCCAGCGAAGTGATGGCATCCGAGCGGTGGTGCCAGGCATCTGCCAGCAGGGCAGCACTGTCGATTGCTTTGCCGCGGTGTACGAATAGACGGTAGAGACCCTCTTTCAAAAGGATGGCGAGCATGAGTACTCCCAGCGTAAACGGCTTGGGAAGGCTGGCCTCTGTGGGAGGTGAGGAAAAGGAATTGAGAATTTCTCCGGCACTATGCACTGCAAGACTGGCACCGGCACCGAGAAGCACCAGTGCGCCGGCGACCGCCGCCAGAGATTCAACTTTGCCGTGGCCGTAAGGATGCGAGGCGTCGGGTGGCCTTGCTGCCACCTTGAGTGCAGCCCACATCATCCCTGAACTGAAGATATCAAGCGCCGATTCGATGGCATCCGCGATCAACGCGCTGGAATTTCCCAGGACACCTCCCGCAAATTTCGCAACGGCAAGAAGGATGTTTACAAGGACTCCTGTGAGAATAAGCCGGCGACCGGCAGCAGCCCGGACTTCCACTTCCCCGCCGTCAGGAGAGTTCACGCCGGCGCTGCGTGGTTCCGGAGATCATCCAGATCTACGAACTCCAGGGCCGTATTGTGACTGGCCTCGAGCACAACGGGGGGTGCCAGTCCGGCTTCGAGCGCCTCAGCCCACCGACTCACGCAGAGACACCAACGGTCACCCGGCTGCAGTCCCGGAAACTCATGTTCCGGCATCGGCGTGGTCAGGTCATTGCCCCGGTCACGTGAGAACTCAAGGAACTCAGCGGTCATCACGGCACAAACCGTATGGAGACCGTGATCGCCCGGGCCGGTGCGGCAATAGCCGTCACGGTAGAACCCGGTCATCGGGTCGGTGCAGCAGGCTTGGAGAGAACCACCGAGCACGTTTGTCCTCATCGGATAAAGAGATTTTTCATCCAAAGGATAATCTCAGGAGCCGCGGCGAAGATCAACCCCGCGGCGCGAAAGCAGCAGGGAACCGTAGAGACAGCGAAGACCCGAGCCGGAGGCGAGTCAACGAAGGAAGAGCGGAGCATCCAAGCAATTCCCAGCATTTTGCGAAGAGAAATATCCTAATCCGGCGGCAGTTGAGGCGATTTCTCAACGGCTCCCCTTGCCAACAAACCCGCCCCTGTCACCGGCCCCCCGCCGGATTAGGAGGGGTGCACGTGGCGGGTCTCTTCGTTGGAAATGGCGAAAACTGTGTCCTCACCGACGTTCTTCGCCTGATCCCCCACCCGCTCAAGAAATCGGGCCATAAAAATAAGGTCCATGTAACACGGAATGCGCTCGGTGTGCTTTGCCATAAGTGCCGTCAGCCGCTCGGCGTAGTCGCGGTTGAGTCTGTCGAGTTCTTTGTCGCGCTCCTTGAGCGACCGGGCCAGCGTGGAATCCGACTCCGCGTAGGCGCGGATTGCATCTTTGAGCATCATTCCTGCAAAGCGGAAAATGGGTTCCAGACCCGACACCTCATCAACAGGAGGGTGGTTCAACAACCTCCGTCCGCGCCGGGCAATATTGACGGATTGATCGGCAATGCGCTCGAGGTTCACCGAGAGCTTCATTGTAGAAACAACATTCCGGAGATCCGATGCCACCGGGTGGAACTTCAACATCAAGGCAATGCCCCGCTGGTCAATCTGGACTTCCAGCACATCAATTTCCTCATCGTCGGCGATGACGGTGTTGCACCAGTCCTCGTCGCGCTCGAAGATGCCTTTTTGGGCATTCTCAAAGTTCCGATCGGCAAGGCTCGCCATCATCAAGGCATCAGCACGCAGTGCCTGGAGCGATTCTTCGAATGTTGTGAGAATATGAGTCGTTGAGGTCATGAAAAGGAGGTCAACCGAAGCGTCCGGTGATGTAGTCTTCTGTCTGCTTCTGCGTGGGGTTGGAGAAAATCTTGTCGGTGTTATCCAGCTCGATGAGTTTTCCGAGATA
>JBGSSC010000693.1:0-7882 GCA_041737265.1 Terrimicrobiaceae bacterium
AGCGGGATGGACATCATTTGTCCGCAGGATGGAGTCGGCTTCACGACCCCGGGCGATCCGCGACCCGCAGCACGCTCGGCGGCCGCCGGCCGCACACTTGCCTCCGCATGCCGGGAGGCCAACATAGATTTCTGGTATCTCGTCGAAACTTTTTCCTTCGAGAATGAAGTGCTCTTTCAACCCCTCATCCCCGCAGCGTGGCTCAGGATCCGCGAACAGCTGGAGCTTGCCGCACCTCTTTCCGAAACGCTAATCGCCTACCAAATTCCCGGGCTGATGACCTCTCAAAGCCTGTTTCCCGGCCTTGGCGACCCTTCCTCCGAAATGCTATTTCGTGCCTACAGCGAGCACCTTTGTTCCAAGCCACCTCTAATACTTTGACTGGTGATAGGGAGGAGTCTTTCCCATCAGCCACTTGCTATGTCTCATTTCCGGGCGGACAGCTCCCGGAAACTCGGCGCCCGCACAAACAAATCGTCATGAACCGTGGATGCCGGATGGCTCTGACTTAATCCTCCATCGGAACTCCGGGCTGCGGCGGGATCATTTGCCAGGCGAAACCAGCTTTCATAAATTTGATCTGTTTAGTTTCCATCTCCCGTTCGTTCCCGGTTGCACTTTGGAATTAAATGAAATAAAAGGGAAGATAATGGCGGTCAAGCCCTCAGGCTTCTGTGTCGGGCGGGTTGACACTTTCTAAATATTCCCTTTTATTTCCAACCGCGATTTATGATCTCCCCTGTCTTCGCCGATTCCGCAACCGAAAGGCCTCCGATCAGGCGGGACCTGCCGCTGGCGCGATTGGGCATGGCATGGCTGGGAAAGGAGGAGGAGAATTAATGAAGACGTTGAAAACATTGCTCATTTTTTTTGTTGGGGTTGCCGCGAGCCAGCCGGCGGCCCTTGCGGAGGATGCAACCTCCCCGCCACCGGGAACTGCCTCCCCTGCTGCGTCCGCACTCACGCTCCGTGAGCCCGTCGGCCGAGAATGGACCGACGAGATCGTGCAGGTGCCGGCCACCCCGGAAAACCTCGAAGTCGCCCGCCTCGGCCGGCACCTGACCGACGGCACTTCCGAACGGCTGTATCAAGTGATCGAGGAGGCCGGCACGATCGAGGCGCTGGTCGACCTCCCGGCAGGGAAGACGCTTGACCTTCGTTTCGAGAACGCTCCGTCCACAGCGACGACAGACCTCGCGGTCAAGGAGAACGACAGCGAGATCATCCTTTCCAACCGGCAGGTCGCCATAGCGATCCGAAAACACCTTTCAGGGAACGAGGGCCCGGTCCGGGGCATGGCTGCGGGAGAAAAGGCCGCCTTTCACGGAGGGTCCACCCTCTCTCCCGGCACTGAGGTTTCGGAGTATCGCTGGAAGATACACATGGCCGGGCCGGTAAGAGCGGAGGTGACCTGCGAGGTGGTTGGCCGAGCCGGCGGTCGCTGGAAAATCACATTTTCGCTGCAAGCTGGCGAGCCGGTGGTTCTCGTATCGGAGGAATTTGATTTGGGTGGCGAAGCCCGCTGGGTGATGGAATTGGCAACCGGCAGTCCACTGGATCGGATCTTCTACCGCGGAGCGATCCATGTCACTGGCAAGGACAGGCCGGGCCTTTTACGGTCGGAGCCCCTGACAACCGACAATGAGCGGATTTTCACCTGGGTCCCCTGGGTGCGGTGGTGGGAAAAGATGCGCCAGGGCAAATGGTTTGGAGTTTATACCGGGGAGGGGTCCGATCTTATCTTTGTCGGTGCACGCGAGGCAGATCGCTGGTTGATGCCGCCCGGTGGATCGACGAATCCGAAGGAATGGCTCCCGCTTCCCGGGGTGTCGGTCATGCCTGGAGATGGCGGATCGGTTGCCCTGGATCTTCCTCTTTCCAAAGGCCAACGACATTGGTTGATCGGATTGCTTCCCAAGGAGGAATGTCTTGCCGGCATTGGTCAAAACGATGGGTATTTCGCACCCCGTCCGCAGGAGTTCGTCATCAAGTCGGAATTCCCCCTTCGCCGCATTCAGGAACAGGTGCTTCAATGGGATCACAAATCCCCGCACCCGAGATTGTTCCTCAACAACGCCGCGCTGGATTCTTTGCGCACGAGACCGGAATCTGCGGAATTGTTCGACCTCGAGAAGCTGCTGCGCTCAAAGGTATTTCACCACGACTTGGACGAGTGGCTGGCGGCGTATTGGATCACCGGCGATGAACGGCTCCGCCCGTTGTTGCGGGAGGCTCTGGAGGAACTACTGAAGACGGCGACAAACTACTACACGGAACAAGGCCACAGCTACAGCCTGGGCTACGCCCCCCATCACAATTTTGGCTATGTGATCTCTGCCGTTAACCTTGCCGACACGGTGCTTTCGTTCCCTGATCTGACAACCGAACAACGCGATGATATCCTCGCCCGTGTGGCATTTCTCGGATACGTGTTGGAGCGTCGGGATCATTGGTGGCAGGCGGCCGGGCTGGCAGCAAACCCAAACATGAGCTCGATGGTTGCCGGCATGCAGATCGCGGTGGGTGCACTCATTCCGGATCACCCCCGCTCCAAAGACTGGATCGATGCCGGACTCGGCGAATTGCTTACCCAGCTCCACGAATGGTCCGACGAGAACGGAGCCTGGTTGGAGGCCCCGCACTATGCCCTGGCGGCCTACGATCCGATTCTGGCCGCGACGGTGATCGCTGCCAACGCTGGTATCGCCGACCACCGCTACGACGATAAGATCAAACGCGTGGCGCGCTGGCTTGCCAAAGTCCAGACTCCTCCCGATGCCCGGTTTCTGGGCCACCGCCACCTGCCATCCATCGGCCATACCTACTACAACGACCGAACCAATATCTTCAGCCTCCTCGGCGCAATCTGGAAGGAAAAGGATCCCGGTTTCGCAGCAGAAATGATGTGGATGCACGAACAATCCGGCCGGCCTCTCTATCCTGCCATCGGCGGATTTTTTGCCTCATTTGTCGGATACCGCAGCATGCTGGCTGCAATGGGACCTAAGCCCAAAGCTCCCGCTTACGGAAGTGAGCTCTTCCCCAAAGGAGGAGCCGTGATGCGGAGCGGATTTCCTTCGGACCGCGAAACGATGCTCTATGTCATCGCCGGTCAGAACCACGACCACTACGACTACGATTCGGGCAGCGTGACGATATGGGGCAAAGGCAGCATCCTCGCAGAGGATTTCGGCTACTATACGCGTGCCCCCAAAGACGACCACAACATGCTGGACAGCCCCTTGAGCGACGGAGTGCGCATGAAAATCGATGACTTTTCAACCACCGGACGCTTGGACTTTTTCCAAGGTACCAACAAGGGGTGGCAGCGCCAGATCGTCTTCGTCAAAGACCCCGACCCCCTTGGCCCGAACTACTTTGTCATAAATGATGCACTCCGCGTCCCGGCCCCTGCCATCTGGCGCATGTGGTTTGATGCCCGAAGCGTGGTGATTGACGGGCCGGCGGCCATGGTCACCGGTCTCCACGACGTCAACGCACTTGTCCAGTTCGTGCGGCCTGCAGGTGTCACCCTCACGACCGAACCGCGGACTCGTTCCTCACACGGCATGGACGACAAAATGAAGCAAGGGCAGATGAAGAGGACCCTGCAGGGGGTCCTTGCCGACGCGGATCGGAACAAGGGATTTGCCTCGGTCATATTCCCGATCCTTGAGGGCCGGTCGGTACCGAAGATCGAAAGCCTCGAAGATGGCCGGGTGGTGGTCATCCGCGGGGAGGGATGGGTACACCACGTTTTTCTTTCGACCAAACCATTCGCCTGGAAGCAGGGAAAACTCTCCTTTGAGGGCACAGTGGGCGCCATTCTTGCAGACGGGGATGAAACCACCCTCGCGCTGGGGGCCGCGGGAAGGATTCAAAGCGAGAAACAAGAACTGACTTCAGATACGGCCCGCACCTCGAAATCTCCGTGACCTCCCTTGCCAAAGGCGTTCCCAAACTCGAATCAGTCGCCCATGCGATCGGCTCCGCGGTCGATTGGAACCTTGAATCCCTCGTCTTGGTGCCTTTCGAGGACAATTCCATTTCCACCACGCACTTCAGGGTCGAACCTATGCACTGCGATGGCACCCTGCTCACCCCACGCTGCCCCAGGCTCCGCTCCGATGCTCTCTGACCCTATGCCACTCCGTACCCAATACACAGTCGTCCGCCACAAAGGCAAACCCGTGCTCGCCGAGAATGGCCAACCGCGCGGCTTCGTCGCGTTTTGTCCGGGAGACGCCTTTGGAAACACCGCCCGTGAAGACGTTGATCGCTTCCTCAAGGCAGGGGTCCGCGATTATCTGCTCTGGGTCGGACGCGATGAAACAGCGCAGGACTTTTCCACGACGCCGTTTTGGACCGGCGGCGATTCCCTCGGCGAACCCCGCTTTGTGAGTGCGGAGCGCTTTCATTCACTCCCCGAGCGCGTGGCCTACATCGTCGAACGTTGTCCTGAGGCACGGTTCGTAATCCGCTTTTATGCCCATGCGCCCAAGGCCTGGCGGGAGGCTTATCCCGATGAATTTGTCATCGACGAAAAGGGGGTGCGGCTGCCCGAGGCCTCGCTGGCAAGCGGTCGTTTCACCGAAGCGGTTCGCCGGTTCATGGTGCACACAATCCGATGGATCGAGGCTCAGGACTGGTCGGAGCGGGTGGTGGGTTACATTTCGTTGCTCGACTTCGAGGGCACCACGCTCAACGCCATCGAAGGCAAACTTTTCGACTATAGCGAACCCATGCAACGCGCTTTCCGGCTCCATGCCCCCCACAGGGAAGGAGTTCCGCCAATCCGCACACCGGAAAAGCCGCAGCGGGAACCTCACTGGCTCCCTCCCGATGCAACCGAATGGGAACGGGAGTATTTTCTATTTTTCCAGCAACTCTTCCATGCGAGATGCCGCCTGTTCCTCGATTGTGCCCGCGAGGCTTTGGATGGACGCAAAGTCATCCTCGGGCTGGACGCTCTGAAGCAGGGCATGCAGGGTTGGATTTGTGAGCCATTTTTTGCGGGCAAGCGTCCGAGGACGCATCATTCCCACATTCTCCTGGCGTCGGGTTCCATCCGGGCGGAGGAACTCCTTCAGGAAGAGGATCTGAACGTTCTCAACACGCCGTACGACTATGTGTTCCGTCACATGGGAGGCGCTCCCGAGCCGGAAGGCCTTGCTGATTCCTGCGTGTTGCGCGGCAAGCTCTTTCTGGGCGAGGACGATTGCCGCAGCTTTGCGGCCAGTGAGAATTCAAGCTTCGGGTATTTCCGAAATGCAAAGGAGGCCACAGCAGGGATCTGGCGCAACGTCGCCTCGGCCATGACCCGAGGGCACGACCGCTACTGGATGGATGTCACCGGGTTCACCTCACCAAAAGGCGGCTATTTCCGCGATGAGGGAATCATGTCCACGATTGGTGATGCCGCCGAGGTGATGCGGGCGGGGCTGGACTGGGAACATGAAGACTTGCCCGGCATCGCGATGATCATTGATGACACCGCGGCCTTACACGAAAATTTTTCTTCTGATTTCCAGGCTCTCGCAGTGCATTGGCAGCGCATGACCGGTCTGGCTCAGGCAGGCGTTCCCTATCGGGTTTACCTCTGGGAGGACCTCCTGCAGCCCAATTTCCCGGACCACCGCGTCGTTTATTTTCCCAATCTGTTTCACGTAACGGAGGAGAAGTGGGACATTCTTCAGAAAATTGTATTTGGCCGGGGCCGTGTGGTGTGTTGGGGACCGGGCACCGGGATCACCGATGGGCGGCAACTCGGTCAGGAGGGCGCCGCCCGTGTTACCGGCATGGAAATGATCCTGCTTAACGAAACCTACTCCCGAAGGGTGGTTGCCACCACCGGCGAGCACCCGATCACCGCCGACTGGACCGGGGGATCCTCGTACGGTGACAGCACCTGCTACGGCCCTATTTTGTTGCCCACAGGCACCGATCCCGGAACACTTTCCCAAGGGGTGGTCTTAACCACCCGCGGAGTCAATTTCCCGGGCCTCGCCATCCGGGAAATGAAGGGAGCCGCAGGCCCTTGGACGAGCGTCTTTACTGCGGCCGTCCCACTCCCCGCCGAGCTTTTTCGGGGTATGGCACGCCATGCCGGCGCACACGTTTTTTCCTCAGTCGGCGATGTTGTCCTTGCTTCGAGAAATCTCCTCGCGCTCCACGCTGTGCGCGGCGGCAAACGACATATCCGACTGCCGGAGCGGCGGACAATCTGGGACCTCGTCCTTCGTCGCCCGGTTGCAGAGGAAGTGGATTCCTTCACCGTGGAGTTCGAACCGCCTGAGACCAAATTTTTCCGGCTCATCTGATCATGGAACGAACCGTCGGGGTTTTACGGTGGGCGGGAGTTATCGGGGGTGCCGCACTCTTTCTTGCACTGCTCTTTTGGAAACCTGCGAGCCAGTCGGGCGATGGGTCCGGGCGTGAGGTCCTCCGCGTCAAGGGACTGGACGTTGGCTTTTGGCCGCAAGGCATGGCGAATGGTGCGGCCCTCGCCACATTTCAGGAGGAACACCCGGAGACCGAATTGCGTCGCTGGACGAGCTTTCGAATTCCCGGAGATCTGGACCTGGCTTCGGAGTTGATGTCCTTCGCTGCACGCACTGCGCCGGATGTCACTTTCACCTATGTTCACAGGCTGCAATTCTTCGTCGAGCAAGGCTTCTTCAAGCCCCTCAATTCCTTCATTGGCGAAGATGCGAACGGCGACGGAATCCTTGAAGATTCCGAGGTTCAGTGGAAGCCGTGGCTCCTAATGCCGCCTATGTTTCGCCAGATGGGGATGCGTGGGACGACCATTTATGCGTTGCCAGCCGGAAACTATTTTACGTTGATGGCCTACCGGAGCGATCTGCTGGGCCGGGCCGGGGTCGACCCCGATTCATTTCCGACAGATTTTGAAAGCTTCCTGGAAGTGTGTCAGAGGGTCTGTTCCCTCACTGTTGAAGGCCCTGCCTCGGAGCGGATCTTTGCGCTTCCCCGCAATCTCGACTCCCTCTTCCTGTCGCTGCTTTTCTCGGCGGGCGGAGATCCCGGTGTGGGAACCATCCTGGATTCTGCAGGAAGCGGGGTGGCGGCTATACTTCCAGAGGAAGATCCGGCTTTGGCGGCCCGAAGCCAGGGACTGGGCCCGGGAAGTTTCACCGTCGAGTGGGATGCGCGTTTTGATTCTCCCGAGGCCCGCAAGGTCCTTGCGGCCATGCACCGCCTCTACTGGCAGCTGTGGGTCGTGGACCCGGTCACCGGAAACCCGGTGAACCTCACCACGACCAATCTCGCGGACGGCACTTACACGTGCCCGGATACCGGGAATCAACGGCGGATCGAGGACGTCCGGGGTGGAGTTCAAACCGGTGTGTGTCGACCCGCGCGAACCGCCCAATTTGTCGGGCAGACTGATTTGGACCTGCTCAGTGAGGGGCAGCTCGCAATGATGCCGCTGCAGAACACCTCGATTGCCAATCTGGAGCGCTCGCCCTCAACACTTAGTTTCGCAATTCCTCCGGCATTCGAACACGGGGGGCGGCCGGCAGTAATCGCCATTCCCATGCTCTTCGGTCTCAACGCAATCCTGGAGGGCCGCCGTCTTGAAACGGCGTGGGATTTTCTGGCGTTCCGGTGTGGCGACTCGTGGTTGCGCCAGACGTCCCGCTTTCTAATCGATGCCGGCTATGGAGAGCAGGTTAACCCGGCCGACGCGGAGAGGCTCGGCCTGAACCAGGATCTGACGCATCTTGCTTCCAGTTGGGTCACCGCCAACCGGAACGCCACTCAGTTTGCGCGAATCATTCCCTACTTCAGTGGCTATCAGCAGGCTGAAACTGAATTTCTGACCAGGACGATCCGGACGATCTCGGAGCGCCGCGAGATC
>JBGSSC010000753.1:0-2640 GCA_041737265.1 Terrimicrobiaceae bacterium
GAATCCCGAGGGCCGAGGCTACAAAGCTGAACGACCTGATGCTGTCCCCATGGACTTCGTGCACGGAGGTCACGCCCAGTGTGGACACCTCATCAATTTTGAGATCCCCGGGCCCCTCGCCCTGCACGGCCCAGGCACGAACCCTGCCAATCTCCTTGAGGGCGGATGCGTAGAGGCCGAGTGCCCTGGGGTCATAGACGCCAACGAGTTGAAAGTCGGGACGGGACGGATTCAGGAGCGGGCCAAGGAGATTGAAGACCGACGGACTTCCCCCGCTCTGCAAGCAACTTGCGAACGGGAGCCACCGAGCGTACGGCCGGGTGATAATTCGGAGCAAATAGAAAACAACATCCCACTTCATCGAGAGCCGCAGCCGCGGACGCAGGCGGGAGGTCGATTCTCACGCCCAGAGCCTCCAAAGCATCGGCACCGCCACTCCGCGAAGTAATTCCACGGTTGCCATGTTTGGCCACGCGGGCCCCGGCCCCTGCAGCCACAAACATGACGGCAGTCGAGATGTTAAAAAATCCCGCACGGTCTCCTCCCGTGCCACAAACATCAATGGCGCCGGTACCCGCAAGCGGGAAGGAAACCGCTCTCCCCAGCAACTCGAATGCGAAAGCAGCCACCTCTTCGGCACGCTCCCCCCGCCCGTGGAGCGCAGCGAGGAAGTCGGCCCTCAACGACACATCCCCACCCTCATCGAGCAATGCTGCGCATGCGGCGGAGATGTCCTGTTTAGAGAGCGTCTCGCCCCCCTGTGCCTTCTCGGAAAGTTCGGAAAGTATCATTTCCACAGGATCAACAAGATTGCGCCGAAGAGCAAGAGGGCACCGGCAAAACGCAGCCCCATGACCCTGGCAGAGGCAGCGGCCTCGGCCAGACCGAACGCCCGGCCGAACGCCCACGCGCAAATCACACTCAGAAGCGACCTCAATGAATAGAGGATATTTGTTGCGGTGGCATCTGCCGTCCAGGCAAGAGACAGGAAGACAAAGATACTCTGAATCGCCAGCAAAACGGCCCCGGCGGCCAGAAGCGGAATACACGCACTGGAAATGCGAAACGCCCGGCGGTCGGTCGCGCCGCACCATACCAGAGAAAATAAGCCTACCGTGCCGAACATCAGAGCCAGAAATGCAAAGGAGTCATAGCGGGCCGCCCAACGCTGAACGAGCACGTCGGCACACGAATACAGCAAAGCGGCACACAATGCCAAAATTGCAGTGCGGGCTGAATGGGCCCGGCTTTCCCGGGAGCCCGCAGACGCAATCACGGTTACAGCAATAGATGCCGCAACCGATGCGATCCACCAGCGCAAGCTGACGGGAATCGAGAAGATCAATGCGTTGATCACTGTGACCCATATGATTTTCGTGCTCAATGCGGGGGTTGCCACCGAGACATCTCCAGTGGCCAAAGCCGCAAAGGTGAAGCCCTGGCCGAGCAGGAAAATGAGCCCACAAAGCAATGGAAGGCCGGGGGGTGCTTCTCTCACTCCCGGATTTGCGAGCAACCAAAGCGGCTGGGCGACGAGACCCATTGCAACATTTGCTGCAAGATTGACCTGCGCCCCTGTTACCCCGCGTCCGATCACCGCCTTGAGGCAGAAGGAGGCCAGCGTATACCCGAAAGCGGCAACCACCGCCGCAAGAAGTCCGAAGCCGTAAAGACTCACTCCATCGCGCGAACGATCAGTGACCTTAACTCCCGGGCCGGCCACTGCCCTGGCACCTGCGGGCTCCCCAGCCAGCCATAGTTCAGGCAGGATCCACAACCGGCCAATGCGAGCCGCGAGACCCGGCCGAGAGCACCCATTCCCATGAGGGCAAAGGGACGAGGCAGCACCCCCGACAATGCAATAAGCGCACCAAGCTCAGCGGGCGTAGTCACAGTTGCAGCAATCTTCACGCACCTGGCTCCCAGGTCGCGTGCCTTCTGTGCAATTTTGAGCGCGGCGGCCGCCTTCGGGACTCCTGAGAAATCGTGGTAGGACGCAATCACGGGCACCGAATGTCCGGCAGCAGCGTTAACCACCCCGCGAAATGCATGCAAATTTCTTGCTTCAATATCAACTGCCGCAGCACCGGGGAGCAATTCCAGATATAGATCCTGCCGTTCACCCGCAGCCAGCGGAAGGCCGCCTCCCTCATCCGGATCGCGCACGGTTACAATGCCCGGCAAACGAAGCCCTTCGAGGTCAGTGAGGCCGGGAGGTTCCGGCAGGCAGTCCACGCGGATTTCGGCGATATCAATCCATTCCGGTTTTGCACCCCGCATCCCCGCAGGGGTGTGGATCGTTCCAACCACGTTTATGTGGCTCCAATTGATTATTTTCTTTCGGGATCTCACAAGCGATAATACCAGTTGGTTCCCGTATTAGCGGGGCACAACGATGAGCGCCAGAAAACACGAAATCAACATTCAGCTCAACCAGTTGATTGATGCGTTGCTTCTCGGGCTTGCTTTCTGGGTGGCCTACGAGATCCGCTCGAGAGGATTCTTCATTGTGGACTCGCTGTGGGAGATCCCTCCGTTTCTGGATTTCCTCTGGATGTTGGCGATTTTGATGCCATTCGGCCCGTTTTTCCTGGAGGTCCAGGGATTCTACAGCCACCCGTTGGAAAAGACGCTGGCCCG
>JBGSSC010000022.1:0-2214 GCA_041737265.1 Terrimicrobiaceae bacterium
TTCTTCGATTTGGGTGGAGACTCGCTTCAACTGGCACGCATCCACTCCCGCTTGCAGGCTCTGTCCGGTGAGCCGATTCCCATCACCGAACTTTTTAGCCTGCCGACGGCCCGGGCTCAGGCGGCAAGGATCGCGGGACGAAAGACCCCCGCACGAAGCACCCGGGCGGCAATCGCTGCGCGGGCTGCCCGGCAGCGCGCAGCTTCAAAAGAACACCAATGAGCAACCCCGATCCCATTGCCGTCATCGGGATGGCCGGACGGTTTCCAGGAGCGGATAATATCAGCCAGTTCTGGGAGAACCTTGTCACCGGCAAAGAAACCATCTCGCGCTTTTCCGCCGCCGACCTGGAATACTCGGTCGCCTCCCAGGATGCAAATAGAGCGCAGTTTGTGGGAGCACGCGGAATTCTGGACAAGGCCGACTTATTCGATGCCTCATTTTTTGGAATCACACCCGGGGACGCCGAGGTGATGGATCCCCAACACCGGATTTTTCTCGAATGCGCGTGGGAGGCATTCGAAATGGCCGGCTACGACACCTCGCGCTACACCGGAATGGCTGGAGTTTACGCAGGGACCGGTCCAAACACCTACCTGCTCTACAACCTGAATGGCACGAGGAACCTTGCCACCAGCCTGGCGGGAAACATGCAAGTCGGGGAATACCCCGTGATGCTCGGAAACGACAAAGATTTTCTACCGACCCGTGTCGCGTACAAACTGGATCTGCGCGGCCCGGGGATGGCGGTTCAATGTGCCTGTTCGACTTCCCTCGTGGCAATCTGCCAGGCCTGCAGCGCGTTGCGTGCCTATGAATGCGACATGGCGCTCGCGGGGGGCGTCTCGATCACCTTCCCCCAACGACGCGACTACCGCTACATTGAAGCAGGCATGGTCTCACCGGACGGAACATGCCGGGCGTTTGATGCGGAGGCCAAGGGAACGGTTTTCGGCCATGGGGCGGCGGTCGTTGTGCTGAAGCGTCTGTCCGATGCCGTCGCAGACGGCGACACAATCCATGCAGTGATTCACGGCTGGGCGGTCAACAACGACGGGGGCGCAAAGATGGGGTTTGCAGCCCCGGGAGTGGATGGCCAGGCGGAGGTCATTGCCATGGCACACGCGGTTGCTGGAGTAAGTCCGGCGGATATTTCCTATGTCGAAGCACACGGAACAGGCACTCCGCTTGGTGATCCTGTCGAAGTGCTAGCACTCACCAAAGCATTCCAACAGGGAGGGGCGACAGAAAAGGGTTACTGTGCGCTTGGCACCGGGAAAACCCATATCGGCCATCTCGATGTCGCAGCCGGGGCAACCGGACTCATCAAGACGATCCTCCAACTCCGACACGGGAAAATCCCGGCGCTCCTGCATTTCAAAAAACCAAACCCCGCAATCAATTTTGCAGACAGTCCTTTTTTCCCCGCTGCAGACGTCCAGCCCTGGAGCCCGGGTCCAAAACAACGCCTCGCCGGAGTGAGTTCATTCGGCGTGGGCGGCACAAACGCCCACGTGGTCGTCGGGGAGCACCCCGGGGCACCAACGAACTCTGTGTCCCGGGGAGAGCATTTGCTCGTCCTGTCGGCCCGGACACCCGAAGCCCTTGATGTTATGGCAGCGCGGCTGGCCACTCATCTGGAATCCAACCCGAACCTGAGCCTCTCCGACGTTGCTTTCACCCTCGCGATGGGAAGGAAGGCTTTTGAGCACCGAAGAGCCATCCAGGCCAAAGACACGGCTTCTGCAATCATCGCTCTCCGCCAACCGGCAACACCTCGCAAGGATGAAGCGGCCGAAGTCTGGCTGCAGGGCGGCACTCCCGACTGGAACTCGATTTTCGCCGGGCACAAATATCAACGTATTCCGCTGCCGCCCTATCCCTTCGAACGCAAGTCTTTTTGGGTCTCACGAACGGATGAGAAACCACACCCAAACCCCGCTGTCCCGGCCCAGCCCCTCCCGTCCGAAGATCCCCTCACCAATCTCCGAAAGCTCTTCGAAGATCTCTACGGGGCTCCCCTGGCGGCGGACACCGAGACATTCGAGTCACAGGGCCTGGATTCGCTCTTTCTCGCCCAAGCCAGCGTGATGTTGATGAAGCGCCTCGGGGTGAAAGTCTCCTTCCGGCAGCTCCTGGGTGAAACGGGCAGCATCGCCCTTCTAGCGGCCTACGTCGAAAAACATCGTCCGCCCCGGACCCGGCTTATTGAAA
>JBGSSC010000028.1:0-2834 GCA_041737265.1 Terrimicrobiaceae bacterium
GCCCGCCTGCGAGGCGGTCAATCAAAACGCTCCATAGCGACCGGGTGGAGTAGAGGATATTGACGAGGGTGGCCTGGCCGGTGAGGCCGATGGTCATGATGACGAGAGTCGTTTGAAATCCCATGACCGTGGATCCGGCCACCAGTGGCCGTTTGGCGGCGGCGGGGGCCGGGGCCGGCTTTCCGAGCAGGGGAAGAAGGAGGCAGACCATCATGAGCATCACAGGTTGGAAGAGTCCGATGCCCATCGTGCGCGCATATCCCTGCACGGCAACATCGGTGACCGCGAAGAGAACGCTGGAAATGAAAGCGAAGAGGATGGCTTTCCGCATGGCCTTCGCGGCTGTCTTCGGGCCGCGCTGGAGGAGTGCGACTCCGGCGGAGGCAAGAGCCGCGGCGATGATAAGTTTGGCGTTGATTGTTCCGGCTCCAACAAGCAGCGAGCCGATGGCGACGCAGAGCGTTTTCATTCCGAGGAGTGGAATCTCGACTGACAGGTCGCCAATCTCGAGCGCTTTGACCGAAAAGACGCGGCCGGCAAAGAGCGCCGCTCCGGCCACGATGGCGGCGACGAATCCCGCAGGATCCCACCTGCCGGGGAAGACAAAAAGCAGGGGGATCGCCCAAAGTGCCAGTATGACATTGGACACAAGGAGAACCCTCCATGCGGAAGCGCCATGATCCATCGCGCGCTTCATGCCGAGAGATCCCAACGAGTAGAGACAGGCGGCGCAGACAGGAACAATGACAGCGATCATGAAGTCAGATGGCGCGGAAGGGATTCATGGGTAAAAGCAATGTCACCCGCCGAAGGTAGCGGGAACCGGTGGCAATTCAACATCGGGCAACATCCCCGTCCACTCGTATGGCTGCGGGATAGCCGCTTTCCACTTAAATCCTGCGCAAAAAGTGCGAGATCTATCGAAACGATGCAGTGCCTCACGCCTGCAACGGATGCGCAGCAACGGCCAGGCTTTCAAAGGATGGGAAGGAATGGAAGGGGAAAGATTTCCGAGGGTTGATGCGGAATTCTCTACCGTGTGGCGGTTCATCGGGAGCATGTTGACCTTGGGTATATCACCCTTTGCTTCCTTTTCCTCCTTCACTGCACTGCGCTGCGGTTGATTGAGTCGGGTCTCTCCCGAGACCTCTCCCCCTTCGGGCCTCCTTCGGAGGTCTCCCGAGCGGCCTTGCCAGGCCGCCTGGGTCCCGGCGACGCTTTCGAGTTGCCCAATGAGCAATTGCAATATCGCGCTGGTGTTGGCGTGAGGCCCTCCGCCTTTGTCTGCTCCATTTTACGAAGTAAAATATTTTAATCCGGCGGCGAAGGCGGCAGTTTCTTACCGGGTCCTCTGGCCCGCATCCCCGCCCTTGGCACCGGATCGCGCCGGATTGGTTTGACGTGACCACGTTTCGCGGGTGAGGGTAAACCGTGTTCCCCCCCCGCGAATTTTCCCATGCCAGGGCAGCGGTCGGTCGCAGAGCTGCCAGGGCAGCGACAGCCCGTCACAGCCTTTTCCTCGGAGTTCTCCTTCTGGTTGCACTTCTTTTTCCGCTGGAATCTCCTGCGGCAAGCGACCTCCCGGACTCCACGCTCGAAGCGATCCTGGATGTATACGCGGGGAACATTTACCGGCGGGGTGAGACAACCGGCCTGGCGGCTGCCATCACCCTCAACGGGAAAACGGTCTTCAAGTCCTATGGGTTCGCATCTTCCGCCGACCCGTCGCCTGCCAACGCGATCACCAGGAATTCCATTTTTGAAATCGGCTCAGTCACAAAAATTTGGACGACCGTGCTTGCCGGCCAGGCAATCAGTTCGCCCGAGGAAAGCCTTCTCGGACTCTACACATCACTGGGCTCATTGACTGGTCCGTTACCTGGCATCCAGCCCGCACTCGCTCCGGCGACGCTGGGCGATCTTGCTTCTTTCACCGCAGGGCTGCCCGACGTGGGATCAACCGGCGGAAAGGGGAACCGTCCGCCGATCGCAGAATGGGGGGTGAGCGATTTCGTGGAGGCGATCTCGGCGCTTTCACCACTCAACTACAACGTCAAACCGCCCGTCTCGACGACTCTTCCGGCCCCGTATTTCTATTCGGACTGGAGCACCGGCCTCCTTGGCCTGCTCGTCACGAACCCTTTGGATTCTGCATTGCCGGAAGATGCGGTGAACAACTGGGAGGAGGCAATCAGGCAATCCATCGCCTCGCCGCTCGGGATGACGGATACTTACGTCTTTGCTCCCGAAGGAGGGCACGCGGATCGCGTGGTCAAAGGCTACAACCAAGCCACGGGGGAGGCCTTTGTTTCCGGCGGCAAGCTCACATCAATCAAGCTGAACACACAGGGTGGAAACTATGCTTCTGCCCCCGCGGTGACGATTTCAGACCCCTCCGGCTCGGGCGCGAGTGCAGTTGCTGTCATGGAAGGCAGCGGGTCCGACCAGCGGGTCAGCCAGATCCGTGTAACAAGCCCGGGCAGTGGGTATCACCCCGGGCCCGGCGTCGTTTTCGGAGGACCCGGCAGCTGGGCGGAAGGTCAGCCCATCGTTGTCGGAGGCTCCATTGTGGGAGTGCAAATCACCAATGGAGGCAGGAACTACCAGAGCGCCAAGCCTCCGAGTGTGACTTTCCGGTCTCCAAACCGGCGGGGGGAGGGGGCCTCTGGCACCGCCATTGTTTCCAACGGCGCGGTCGTTGACGTTTACATGACAAGCGGTGGCTCCGGGTACCCGTCACGGCCCGTCGTCCATATAGAGCCCGGCAACAACACCGTGAACGTTGTCCCCGTCTGGGCCGCTGCCGGTGCCATCAAGTCGTCAGCCAGCGATCT
>JBGSSC010000006.1:0-17716 GCA_041737265.1 Terrimicrobiaceae bacterium
GGCCAAGTGATCGCCAAACCCGGCAGCATCACCCCGCACACCCAGTTCAAAGCTGAGGTTTATGTGTTGAGCAAAGACGAAGGTGGACGCCACACCCCGTTCTTCTCGAACTACCGTCCTCAATTCTACTTCCGCACCACCGACGTGACCGGATCGATCAAATTGCCCGAAGGGGTTGAAATGGTTATCCCCGGTGATAACGTTTCTATTGAAGTCGAACTCATCACCCCAATCGCCATGGAAAAAACCATCCGCTTCGCTATCCGCGAGGGTGGTCGCACTGTGGGAGCCGGGCGTGTGGCCGACATCATTGCCTGATTCCCAAAAACAGGCCATCTTAACATCCTAGGACAGTAGCTCAATTGGTAGAGTAGCGGTCTCCAAAACCGTTTGTTGGGGGTTCGAGTCCCTCCTGTCCTGAATGTTTAAGAATTTCCAAGGCGATCGCTCATCTTATGTTCACCAAATTCAAAATCTTTGTCAGCGAGGTCCGTGGGGAACTCGCCAAGGCCCAGTGGCCATGGGACCCCAACGAAAAAGGCGTCCGCAAATTTAAAGAACTCGGGGACTCCACCAAAGTTGTTCTGATTGCCATTCTTATTCTGGGCGGATATATTGCGTTCTTCGATTTCATCCTCGTGAACATCGTGGACTTCCTTGTCCGCTAAAAACCTGTCAGACCGCCACCGGCCCCAACTCCTTCTTTAATCCCGATTATGCCTATTGCCCCGCGCGACCAGTGGTTTGTTGTTCATGTCCTTTCCGGCCATGAGCAAAAAGTGAAAGAAAATCTCGACCGGCGCATCAAGCGGGACGAACTCGGCGATCATATTTTCGAGGTTCTGATTCCGACGGAAAGGGTTCAGGAAATCAAACGCGGCAAAAAAACGGAAACAACCCGCAAGTTTTTTCCTGGTTACCTCATCGTGAACATGCACCTTCTCGACGAGAACAATGGTCTCATCGAAAAAACCTGGTATTTCATCCGTGAAACGGATGGTGTTTTGGGTTTTGCGGGAACAAAGGACCGCCCGACTCCCATGCGTGCCAAAGAAGTCGAAGGCCTTCTTGCCCAGGTCAAAGAGCGCGAAGATTCGATCATGCCCAAAATCAGCTTCGAAGTGGGCGACAAAGTCAAAGTGGCTGATGGTCCCTTCCAAAACCAAAATGGTGTCGTTGAAGAGATCGACCCGGAACGCGGCAAACTCCGCGTGTCAGTCACGATCTTCGGCCGCGAGGCCCCTGTCGATCTCGAATACTGGCAGGTCGAAAAGGCTTAAGATCGTCGGACCTGATTACGGTCCAATCACGGCGTCAAAGCTCATGTCAGGGATTGGTCAGTATCCAAGAGCACGAATTCCCGTGCCGTGGTGGCAGACCTTGGATTCTGATTTAGTGAGCGGAGTAGTAAAGGCTCATGGCCGAAAGGCGCCAGAGGGATCAATTTTATCCCAACGCGATTTCAAGAGGAATTTTCATTGTGGAATCCTCACGGCCATTCGACCCGGGATGTGATCTCAATGCCCGGATTCAATCTCAGCCGCTTCGATGATTTCCAGTAGGGGATTGCCTTGATACAAAAGCGGGGAGCAGTGAGAGGGGGAGGTATTCGATAAATCTGGATTGCAATGGTGATGCCCGCAATCAAGATGAGCGGCGGTGCTTGGGAAGCGACTTTTTTCATCTCTGCAAAACGAAACAACAACCCGTTGGCTGGCTTGTTTTGCCATCATTTTCGTCACGGCATTTGCCTATCACAACAGCTTCCCGGGGCCCTTCATTTTTGATGATCTGAATGCCATTCCCAACAATCAGACGATCCGGACCCTGTGGCCTCTTTGGACGGTAATCAAGCCATTGGAGGGAGGGGGCACGGTCTGCGGTCGACCGGTTCTCAACCTGAGTTTCGCGCTGAATTATGCGTTTGGGGGCTTGGATGTGCGGGGTTATCACCTCGGCAATCTTCTCATTCATATTTTTGCTGCGCTTGCCCTTTTTGGGATTTTGCACCGCACACTTCTCTGGACCGGCCTGAGAGCACGATTCGGAAGGGATTCGGTGTTGATCGCCCTCACAATCACCATGCTTTGGAGTTTGCATCCCTTGCAGACAGCCTCGGTCACCTACATTGCGCAGCGGGCTGAGTCCTTGGCAGGTTTATTTTATCTGCTGACGTTATATTTGTTTGTTCGGGGGCTGGAATCATCAGCCAACCGGGCCTGGCTCTGGGGTTCTGTTGCCACCTGTGCGATTGCAATCGGATGTAAGGAGGTGGCGGTTTCATTGCCTCTGATGGCATTGATTTATGACCGGACATTTGTGGCCGGGACATTCCGGGAGGCTTGGCGGCAACGGGGCCGCGTTTACCTTGCCATGTTCTCCACTTGGATGCTTTTGGGATATTTTATTTTTGCGACCAACAGCCGCGGAGGCTCGACAGGTGTGGCTGACGGACTGTCATCACTCGAATATCTCCAGACCCAAGGCTGTGCCATTTTGGAATACCTCCGCCTTTCCATTTGGCCCAATCCCCTGATTTTTGATTATGGAATTCCTGTGGCACTTGAACCACGGCAATACCTTTTGCCCGGATTGATTGTGGTCATGGTGCTGATCTTTTCACTGATTGCTGCCTGGTACCGTTCAGTTTTCGGATTTTTTGGTGTTTGGTTTTTTGCGGTCCTTGCCCCGAGTTCGAGTTTTGTCCCTGTGCTGACCCAGACGATGGCGTGCCATCGCATGTATTTGCCTGTGATCTCTGTGTTGGCAGTGATTGTTCTGACGGCGTATTCGCGGTTCGGTCGTGCGGTTCTGCCCATTTTCGCTGCAGCAGCTCTTGCCTTTGGATTGATCACGATCCAGCGAAATCTGGATTATCGATCAGAGGCTTTGATTTGGAGTGACACCGTGGAGAAGTGCCCGGCCAACTCGCGGGCTTTGGGAAATCTGGGGGCGATTTTTTTGCGTGAGGGACGCTTTGAGGATGCCCGGGTCCTTCTTGAAGAATCAGTCCGAATCAACCCAGGAGATGCCAGCACTCGTTCAAACCTTGGAATTGCGCTTTTTCAAACTGGAAGGAGTGAGCAGGCGTCGGAAGAACTCAGCATGGCATTGGCTCTAAATCCTGAGAAGGAAAATGGTCACCTGAATCTGGGGATGGCTTTGGCACAAATGGGTAGGTTGGATGAGGCGGAAATCCACCTGAATGAGGCTCTCAAGCGCAATCCTGGGGATGCTGCCATTCGGGATGCCGTGGAGGGCATTCGCTTAAAACGCGAGACATTGGAGCGCCAATCGCCTCCCTGATTGCCTTCACTCAGAAATCCTTCATCGAAGCAGGGAAACGAGGGGTCACTTACGAATGATTCTAACCTAAGGGACATTTGGGATACTTCCTCTGCAGGGTAGCAGCGCATTTTACCCATGGTGAGGCCGCTCCCTGATGTCCTACATATCTCATGGATTCCACGATTGTTTTGCCAAAAACGGCTTTAGCCGATAGCGTAAAAATGTCTTCATCCATGCAAAACAACGATTTCCCGCCCGTTTGCGTCGAGCCAGATCGTTTTTTCGATAGAATCCGCGAGCTTTATCTTTATGAGGAACCGGCGCTCATGGCTTCGATTCGAAATGGAGACAGGCAGGAGGCCACGCGGATCATCAATCTCCTGCTGGTCCACATTTACAGCGAAGGCGCAGAGCGCAGCGAACTTCTCAAAGGCCTCCTTCTTGAGCTCATCGTCATGATGTCACGAGCGGCCGTGGAGGCCGGGGCCCCCCAAACGGAAGTGCTCGGTTACGGCTACAGTTATCTCACCGAACTGGCGGCCGTGCAGGATGACGAGCAACTCGCCGCCTGGCTCCGCGCGTCACTGATCCGGATTTTTGATGCTGTCGAGCAACACCACGATTTTGTCATTCCCGCTACGGTGGCCCGTTCGCTGGAGATCATCCGCGAGGAATGCGGCTCCCAGATCACCAGGTCCTGGGTGGCTTCCAAGGCGGGCATTTCCTCCTCGCATCTTGCCGAGTTGCTACAAAAGCGCACGGGGCGGTCCTTCACCGATCTTTTGCGTGAAATGCGGGTGGAAAAGGCCTGTCATTTACTCAGAAACACGGACCTCCAACTTGTGGAAATCGCCATGGCATCAGGGTTCTGCGATCAAAGCTACATGACCCGCGTTTTTCAAGAGGTGAAAAAGACGACGCCAAAACAATACCGAAGTTCTTTCCTAGAGTTGGGAAACTCTCCGAAGGGGCGGAAAACCAACCTAACCGCCGTTGAATGGGGTCGCCAGGTGGCCTGTGCGGTATGACCGGCTTTGTCCCTGCGATGATACTCCTTCCCGGTGAACGCCGGTAACCCAAGTTATTGTGAGCGACACCACCGAATCCCAATCTCCACGCATCGCACTGATTTCCTGTGCGGTCTTTGAATCCGAACTCACCAAACACGCCAACGAATGTGGCAACATCATTGTGCAAAGGACATTTGAAATCGGCTTGCACGATCGTCCGGACCAACTGCGGAACGCCTTACAGGACGTCATTGATGAACTCGACGGAAGGAATGACATTGACGCCATCGCCCTGCTTTACGGACTTTGCGGCTGCGGCACAGCGGGGCTGCGGGCCGGGCGGCATCCGCTTGTCATCCCGCGCGCCCACGATTGCATCACCATGTTTCTCGGTTCCAAAGAACGCTTTGCGGAGCGTGCCGGTCAGCCCTGCTATTACTACACTCCGGGATGGAACCGGGCCCGCCGCGTGCCGGGGCCGGACCGCGAGGCGATGTTAAAAAAAGATTTGCTGGAGCGTTTTGATGCGGATGACGTGGATTTTTTGCTGCAAAGCGAAAAGGACACCTGGGCGCACTACAAACGTGCCACGTATCTGGACCTCGGTACTTCAGACGCTGAATCCGAGGCAGCTTATGCAAAATCCTGTGCGGATTGGCTCGGTTGGGATTTCGAACATTTGCCCGGGGACCCATCGCTTCTGCGCGGGCTGCTGACAGGCCCTTGGGACGATGAGCGGTTTCTCGTCGTGCCGCCGGGAATGACAATCGAACTCGCTGCGGATGCCGGCGTGATGCGTGCCGGTCCGCAAAAACCTCCCGCGGAATGACTCAGGAAGAAGGGGACACGGTCGTGATTGCCGGCGAAACTGCCGGCCAATTGGCCTTCCTTCTTGCGGACTTCGGCCACCCGCTGAATACCCGCTGTGGGCAGCGCGGATGGTGCCACGGATGTGAGGTTGAAGTGATCGGGGGTTCCGTCCGCGAAACAGACGGCACTGAGGTTGCGGCTCCAGCCTTGGTGAGGGCCTGTCAGATGCAAACATGGCCCGGCGTGGAGACCCGCATCCACATCCCCGCACGGTCCCGGCTTCACGCCGCTCCCAAGGTTGCTGAGACCTTCGTTTGTGACATCCCCACGCGGCATGACCCGCTGTTTACATCAATAGCCGGATCGTGCGACACCGGGTGCGCCATCGATCTGGGCACAACAACAGTGGTGGTGCTTTTGAGCGACCTCACGGATGGAACCGTGCTCGGGCGGCAGGGTTCCTACAACGCCCAGACCGCCTTTGGCGACAACGTCCTCACACGCATCGCCGCCGCCGCTGATCCCGCTGTGCGCGCGGAGATGCGCCGCGTGGTGATTGAGGAGACCCTGGCTCCGTTGATCAGGAAAGCCTGCGCCGCCTCCGGGCGCTCCCCGGACCGTATCGCGGGGGTGACCGTCGCAGGCAACACGACGATGCTGCACTTGCTCGCCAATGAAGATCCCTCTCCGCTCGGCATCGCCCCTTTCACTCCACGGTTTCTATCTGCCCGGACACTCACCGCCGCAGAGACCGGCCTGGATCAGGCATTGACGGGATGGGTGGCTGACCTTCGGTTGCTACCCGGACTTTCGGCCTATGTGGGAGCTGATCTCACCGCAGGAATTCTTGCCACCGGAATGCTTTTTGATTCGGAACCCAGCCTTCTCATCGACATGGGCACCAATGGTGAGATCGTCCTCCAGCGTGATGGTCGCCTCATCGTCTCAGCCACGGCGGCCGGCCCCGCCTTTGAGGGCTCAGGGCTGCTGTCCGGTCAGCGGGCGCAGCATGGAGCGATTTCGACCCTGCGCATCCACACACATCCGACCCATTTCGACATGGAAATCATCGGGGGTGTCGCACCGGAATCGGCAACCGGACTTTGTGGCTCAGCCTATCTCGACTTCCTGGCCGAAGGCCGCCGAATGGGCCTGCTCACCGCCAATGGGCGGTTTCACCTCCCTTTGTGGAAGTCCCTTCCCGAATCCCAACGCGCGATCGTGGATGGGATCCGCGCCGTGCGTCTGACGCCCGGGGCAGTGATCAGCGAAGTGGATGTGGCCCTGCTTTTGCAGGCCAAAGCGGCCATCGGTGCCGGTATTGAAACCCTGCTCGCAGCCGCAGAAATGGCCCCATCGGGCCTTTCCAAAATTTACCTCGCCGGAGGATTTGGACTGCATCTCAATGCGGTCAATGCCCTCGCCATCGGCCTGCTCCCTGATGTTCCTTCGGAGAAGATTCAAGTGGTTGGCAACTCATCCCTCGGCGGGGCACATCTCGCCCTCATGGACCGCTCGCTGTGGCAGGGATTGGAATCCATGCGGGACATCTGCACGGTGGTGGAACTCAATCTCGATCCCGATTTTGAAGACCGCTACATCGGGCATCTTGAGCTCCCCTGACTGATTTCAAGATCAACAGAAATTCCGCTCCTGGTTCAAGACTGCAAGGGTGAAGACGGATAGTTTGGTGCCGTCACAATCACATAATCACTAAGGCTGGCTAACCGTCCGATGCTGCGAGTGCCGCGGATGGCGCCCTCCAAGCTATTGTGTGAGTAACACAACGTCCGCAGTCTTTGCGCCAACATAAAATGATAATCAACACCATGAAATACACTTCATTAGCCATAGACAACCCCCTTGACCTTATCTTTGGCCTCGCCCCCCATCCTGTTGTTACCCGAAGCGGCATGTCCATCGGCGGCGGAACCGTCTATCCCGAACTGAACTTCACTCTCCCGCCAATCAACATTGAAGAATCCACCATGCCTGCCGTTTGTGGCAACTATGAGCAGATCATCAAAGGTGCCCTCCATCGTGCGGCAGAACTTGAGGTGCCTGGCGTGGTGATCGAGTTTGAGACCCTTCCACCCATGACCGAGCATCCGCAGTGGGGCCTCGCCATCGTTGAGATCCTCCTCGACGGAATGCGCAAGGAACACGAGCGAAGCGGGTTGAAAAGTGTGCTGCGCGTGACTCCCAATGACAACAGGGAGTTCGAACGTCCCCCGCTGATGCGCCACGGCCGCTATTGGGAGGCCATGCTCGAATTATTCTCATCCAGTGCGGCAGCAGGAGCTGAACTGCTCAGCATTGAATCTGTTGGTGGCAAGGAACTGCATGACGACGCGCTGCTCAATGGCGATCTCTCAGCCAGCATTTTCTCCCTCTGCATACTTGGTGCACGCGACATGAATTTTCTCTGGTCCCATATTAAACGCATCGGCGATGAACATGGTGCCGTGTGTGCCGGCGATACGGCCTGTGGCTTCGGCAACACGGCCATGGTGCTTGCCGAGCAGCGCATGATCCCCCGGGTGTTCGCGGCTGTGGTCCGCGCGGTCACGGCCGTGCGCTCCCTTGTTGCTTACGAATGCGGGGCCGTTGGGCCGGGGAAGGACTGCGGCTACGAAAATCCGATCCTCAAAGCCATCACGGGATTTCCCATGGCCATGGAAGGCAAAACATCGGCCTGTGCGCATCTCAGTCCCATGGGCAACCTTGCCGCCGCCACCTGCGACACGTGGAGCAACGAAAGTGTCCAGAATATCAAGCTCCTCGGCGGCATGGCCCCCACTTGCTACATGGAACAACTCGCCTACGATTGCAGGCTCATGAATCAAGCCCGCTCGGAAGGGGCCGCCGCCGCACAATCCCTGCAACGCTGGCTGGTGGATTCCGACGCACGCCTCGACCCGCAGGCGTATATCCTTTCACCGCACTCATCCATCGAACTCGCACGGAGTATCGTCCAAAGCGACTCGCATTTTCACGCGGGCGTGGCTGTGGCAAGAAAAGCTATCGAACTGCTTGAACAGGCCGCAGCGGAAGGAAAACTGAAAATCGCAGACAATGAAACTCTGTGGTTCGACACGATGAAAGACGCGCTCGATGAAATCCCCGAATCCGAGGACGAGTTCATCGCCCAACAATTGGCGGTGGCAGATCCGTCTAAATTTCTACCAGCCGAATATGGGCTCTAGTCAGTGAATGGAACTCAAAAATCAACAGAAAATCCGCTCTCAGTCCAATACCACGGTTACGAAGTCGTGCAGATTGGTGCCACTCTAACAACCACCACACCATGCCAGCACTCTTCCTGATCCTTGCCCTCGTCGCCTTCCGTCTGCTTCCGCACCCGGATAACTTTGCACCGCTTGCCGCGTTCGCTTTGCTATCGGGGTTCTATTTCGGACGGCGAATCGCCATCCTTGTTCCCGTAGCGGCGCTGATCCTAAGCGACCTGTTCATCAATATGGCGATGGGATACCCGGCCCTCTACTGGCCGCGGATCGTGGATTGGTCGGCTTTTGCGCTCATCGGCTTTGCAGGATGGTCCCTGCGCGGTGCCACGCTTTTTCCCAAACTGGGTGCCGCCTTCGCCACTCCATTTGCGTTTTTCTTGATCAGCAACCTCGGCGTCTGGCTCTTCGGGCGCGGCCTCTCCGGCATGCCCTATGCAAAATCCGCAGCGGGGCTGATTGAATGCTACGCAGCCGGAATCCCCTTCCTCCGGGCAAGTGTTCTTGGCGACTGGATATTTATGGCCGCCTTCGTCGGAGTCATGGCACTCGCAGGCTTGCGCCAACCAAAAGCCGTCGAAGCGCGCTGACCAGGATTTTCCACCCATCTCCCAAAAATCACCATGAATGAATTCCAATCCCTCGCAGAGGCGGTCGAGCGCGGAAAGCGCAATGACGCCAAGGCCCTCACGGAGCAACTAATCGCAGCTGGTGTCAAGCCGCTGGAAATCGTCGAACAGGGGCTGGTTCCCGGCATGAGCGCCATTGGCGAAAAATTTAAGAACAACGAGGTCTTCGTTCCCGAGATGCTCATTGCCGCACGGGCCATGAAGGAATGCATGCTTCTCTTGGAACCACTGCTTGTGGCCGCAGGAATCAAACCAAAATACACGGCGGTGATCGGCACCGTGCAAGGCGACCTGCATGATATCGGCAAGAATCTCGTTGCCATGATGCTCAAGGGAGCAAACTTCGGCGTCGTCGATCTTGGAACCAACGTGTCTCACGACAAATTTATCGCAGCCGCCCGCGAACACGGCGCCCAATTGGTCTGCCTCTCTGCACTCCTCACCACAACCATGCCCGCCATGCGCGATGCCGTGGCCGCCATCCGTGCGGCAGGCCTTACCGAGGTCAAGGTGCTCATCGGGGGGGCACCGATCACCCAGGAGTTCTGTGACGAAATCGGTGCTGATGGCTATTCCCCCGATGCCGCAAGTGCCGTGGACAAAGCTCTTGCTGTGATGAATGACTGAATCATGGACTCCCCGATGACCCCCACCCGCCGGATCTTACTTGACTTGGCCGCAGAGGGCCATCGAGCCCCGATCGGCACACATCTCGTGCTTCATGAAAAGCCGGATGTCCCCGGAATTCTGGTTGATGGTGGGCGCCTGGGAGAAGTCATCGCCGAGACAGCCGCCCGGTTTCATACGCCATTGGCTGTGCCTTTGATGGATCTCACTTTGGAGAAAGATGCGCTCCTGCAGGCTCTGGGCATGGACCCCGCCGGGATGGAGGGATACCATTTTGATGTGCCACCCGGGCCGCTACAGTCATTTGCCCCGACCACCCGAATGACTGCGGCGTGTGACGCGATCCGTCATGTCGCCGCACAACCCGGGCTTCTCCCGATGGGCATGGGGATCGGACCGTTCTCGCTCATGACAAAGATGGTGGCCGATCCGATCACTCCCGTCTTTCTGGCCGGGACCGGAGCCACGGGCGATGAAGAGCCCGAGATCGCGATCATCGAAGCGGCGATCCGCACGGGAACAGATGTCATCCTTGCCTATCTTGATGCCCAAATTGATGCTGGTGCCCGTGCTTTCATCCTCTGCGAGCCAGCTGCTAACAGCGTTTACTTTTCGCCGAACCAGCTCGACGAGAGTTATGAGGTGTTCGATCGCCTGGTGATGGAACCCCTGCGCCGCATCAAAGCGCGGATGGCAGAACGTCATATGGAATTGATTTTCCATGATTGCGGCGAGCTGACGGCAGGGATGATTGAGCGTTTTGCCACCTTGGATGCCGCCATGATCAGTTTTGGTTCCTCGCGTTGTCTGTGGGAGGATGCGGCTCTTCTGCCGCACGAAACCGTGGTCTATGGCAATCTGCCAACCAAGAAATTTTATTCCGCACAACTCACCGTGGGAGAGGTGCAGGCTCTGAGCTCCCGGCTCTGCAAAAAGATGAGGGAGGTCGGTCACCCGTTTATCCTGGGCAGCGAGTGCGATATTCTGAGCGTCCCGGGCAGTGAGCGGGAAATTCTTTCGAAAGTGGAATCTTTTCTCAACCCGGAGCTGATGGCTTCCAATTGATATGAAGTCTGGATCTATGACACTGCGCGACCACGTTTTGAATGGCAACTCACTCACTGCTGACGGTGCCACCGGGACCATGCTGCAGCAGGCCGGGCTTGCCCGAGGCCAATCCCCGGAGCAGTGGAATATTGACAGGCCGGACGCCATCCGCGAGCTGGCTGCGGGTTATGCCGTCGCAGGATCGGATATCATTTATACCAACACCTTCGGAGGGAACCGTATCCGGCTCCAGCTTGATGGTATGGACGGGGCCCTTATGGAGATCAACCGGAGGGCAGTGCATCTCGCAAAAGAGGCGATTGCGGCCTCCGGACGGGATATTTTTCTGGTGGCATCGATCGGGCCGACGGGTGTGATGCTCGATCCTTACGGAGACCTCACCGAAGAAGCGGCCCGCGAAGCCTTTTCCGAGCAGGCAAAAATTCTCGCGGCGGTGGGCGTGGATGGTTTTGCGTGTGAAACATTCACGGCATTGGAAGAGGCCCTGCTTTGCCTCGAAGCGGTGAAGGCTGCTGCCGGCGGGCTTGCCGTCTTTGCCAGCATGGCCTTTGATCAAGGGGGACGCACGATGATGGGTGTGACTCCCGAAGCTGCCGTCGAAGCGCTGCACGAGGCCGGTGCGGATGTGGTGGGTGCCAATTGCAGCGTGGGCCCCGGTGTTGTTGAAGCCGCACTGCGGGCCATGAGAGCAACACGGCCTGATGTGCCACTGCTCGCAAAACCCAATGCCGGACTCCCGGTGGTCGAAAACGGCGAAACGATCTATCCTGTGACCGCCGCAGAAATGGCGGACTTTGCCACACGTATGACCGCTCTTGGAGTTGCGGTGATCGGCGGGTGCTGCGGCACCACTCCGAAACACATCCGCGCGATCAAGGGGACGCAATCAAAATAATGACCCCCCGGCAACGCGTCCGCGCATCGCTTAGTCACCAGCAACCCGACAGAGTCCCCGTGGATTTTGGAAGCTCATTCATCACGGGTATTCACTGCTCTGTCGTGGAAAAATTACGGGACCACTACGGTCTCGATGCCCATCCGGTCAAAGTCGCTGAGCCCTATCAGATGCTCGGATTGGTGGAGGATGATCTCAAGGACGCCATGGGCATTGACGTCACAAGCATCTTCCCGCGGAAAACCATTTTTGGTTTCCCGAATGAAAACTGGAAGGAATTCAAAACGCCATGGGGACAAACCGTGCTGGTTTCGGAACATTTCCAGACGAAAATTGCGGACAACGGCGATGTGTTCATTCATCCGGCAGGCGATATCTCTGCCCCACCCAGTGGCCACATGCCCGCCACCAGCTACTTTTTTGATGCCATCGTGCGGCAGAAACCTTTTGATGAGGACCACCTCAATCTGGAGGATAACCTCGAGGAGTTCAGTCTTTTGGGAGAAGGCGATATTGCCTATTGGAAACGCGAGGCAGAGGCCCTGCGCCATACGGACCGCGCTGTTCTTACCCACCTCGGAGGAACCAGCCTCGGCGACATCGCCCTCGTGCCAGCGCCGTTTCTCCGCGACCCCAAGGGTGTTCGCGGCATCGAGGATTGGTACATGCTCATCGTCAGCGACCCCGGGTTTGTGCAGGAAATTTTCGATCGTCAGACGATCATCGCCCTGAAAAATCTTGAGACTCTTCACGGCATCGTCGGCGACCTGCTCGACGTGGTGGTCGTCTGCGGCACGGATTTCGGCACTCAAAACTCGCAGTTCTGTTCCAGTCAGACCTTCCATGAAATCTGGCTCCCCTACTACAAGCGCATGAATGACTGGATCCATGCAAACACCACCTGGAAAACCTTCAAACATTCCTGTGGTGCCATCGCTCCTCTCATCCCCGGTCTCATCGATGCGGGCTTCGATATCCTCAATCCCGTCCAGTGTTCCGCTGATGGCATGGACCCTCAGCACCTCAAGTCAGTCTACGGCGACCGTGTCACGTTTTGGGGAGGCGGCGTGAACACCCAGCAGACCCTGCCGTTCGGAACGCCGGAGGAGGTCCGCAAGGAAGTCACAGAACGCTGCCGCATCTTTGCGCCGGGCGGTGGCTTCGTCTTCAACGCCATCCACAATGTCCAGGCGCTGACCCCGGTCGAAAACGTCGTGGCGATGGTGGAAGCCGCGCATTATTGAGGCTTCGACAATGGTGGTCATTTTGACAATCATCAATCCCGGCCTTGCCGGAACGATCACGCAGCGGCCGATTTGAATTCGCCTACGATGGCCTGAAGCGTGTGCTTGGCATCGCCGAAGAGCATGCGGGCATTGGGAGCGACAAAGAGCGGGTTGTCCACCCCGGCGAAGCCGGCTTTCATCGAACGCTTCATCACAATCACCGTTCGGGCCTGATCCACGTTGATGATCGGCATGCCATAGAGGGGGCTTGATTTGTCCTCCCTTGCGGCCGGGTTCACGACGTCATTGGCACCAATAACCAAGGCAATATCCACGGAAGGCATCAGGGGATTCACATCCTCGGTTTCCACAAGTTGCTCGTAGGGCACATCCGCCTCGGCGAGGAGAACGTTCATGTGTCCGGGCATGCGGCCCGCGACCGCATGGATGGCAAATTTGACATCGGCACCGTTGTTTTCGAGAAGCTCCGCGAGCTCTTTGACCACATGCTGGGCCTGGGCGACGGCCATGCCGTAGCCCGGCACCACAATCACTGAGCGGGCGGCTTCAAGGAGAAAGTAAGTATCCTCGGCAGATATTGGTTTTGGCTCCCCTTGCAGCGTTGTTCCTTCGCCACCAGGGCCGGCACCAACGCCCCCGAACAGCACATTTGTTAGCGAGCGGTTCATGGCCTTGCACATGATTGAAGTCAGGATGATCCCGCTGGCACCAACAAGCGCACCTGCGACAATGAGAACCGTATTGCCGATCACAAAGCCGGCGGCGCAGGCAGCGAGTCCGGAATAACTGTTCAGCAACGAGATCACCACCGGCATGTCCGCTCCCCCGATGGGGATCACCAGCAGCACACCGAGCGCGAGGCCAAGGAAAACGGCCAGCAGAAGGAGGTAATAAGTCGAGGCCGGTGAAACAGTGAAAATCGCTCCGGCCACGATGGCCACAACAAGGAGGAATGCATTCAGGGAAACCTGACCGCGAAACAACACCGGCTTGCCAGACAATACCTCGGAGAGTTTGCCGAAAGCCACCATGCTCCCCGTGAATGTGATTCCGCCAATCAGGATGGCCAGCATGGCCGGCGCGGCGGCTGACGCCGGCATATCGGGCTTGAAGTCATATTCCGCCCACGCCACGAACAGGCTCGCAAGGCCTCCGAAACCGTTGAAGAGCGCGACCATCTCGGGCATCGAGGTCATTTGCACACGCATGGCGAGGACACCTCCCACCGCAGTTCCCACCACGAGTCCAACGATGATCCAATGAAACTCCAGGCCCTGCTGGCACAATGTGAGCACGACCGCGAGCAACATGCCCACAGCAGAGATCAGATTTCCCCGGCGCGCCGTGGCCTGCGCACTCAACAGCTTGAGTCCGTAAATAAAAAGGACCGAAGCGACGATGTATCCGAAGTTGATCAGGTCGGCGGTCGGCATCATTTCTCCTTTCCGCGGATCTTGAACATGCGGAGCATCCGGTCGGTCACCAAATAGCCACCCACCACATTAACCATCGCAAGGGCCACGGCCAGCACGCCCAACACGGTCGCAAACCCACTGTTCTCGGTGTGCCCTGCCGCCACCAAAGCCCCCACAATGGTGATGCCCGAAATAGCGTTGGAGCCTGACATCAGTGGCGTGTGAAGTTGTGAGGGCACCTTGTTGATGAGCTCAAAACCCAGGAAAATCGAAAGGATGAAGACAAAAAAGAGGAGCATGGTTCAGGTGGTTGGAAGGGATTCAAGGACGCGGAGGTTCACGATTTTCCCGCCCCGGGCGACCAGGGAGGACTGAAGGATCTCATCCCCGGCGTCGAAACGGATTCCCTCCTCCGGCTTCCAAAGGTGGGAGACAAAATTGAAGATGTTATTGGCAAAGGCGAGGCTGGCATGGCGCGGAACGCTCGCGGGGAGGTTGTCCGCTCCCAGAATCCGAACCCCGCCGACCACAACTTCCTGTCCGGGCTCGGAGCCCTCAACATTGCCACCGCTCGCGACGGCCATGTCCACAATCACGCTGCCGGGTCTCATCCCGGCAACCATTTCCGCCGAAATGATGCGCGGAGCAGGCCTTCCAAAAACCTGCGCGGTCGTGATCAGGGCATCGGTCTCAGCGCAGGCCCGGGCCATTCCCTCTCGTTGCTTGGCGAGCTGCTCCGCGGTCAGTTCCGTGGCGTATCCCTGCGCCGTCTGGCCTGTTTCCCCCAGATCGATCTTCAAAAATTTTGCACCAAGGGATTTGACCTGCTCCTCAACAACCGGTCGGGTGTCAAACGCTGTGACCCGAGCGCCAAGACGCTTTGCGGTCGCGATCGCCTGCAAACCGGCCACCCCCACGCCAACCACCAACACCCGCGATGCCTGCAGCGTTCCGGCAGGAGTCATCATCATCGGAAGAATCGTGTCCATCCGCATCGCTGCCAAAAGAACCGCCGCATATCCCCCAAGGCTGGCTTGCGAACTCAGCGCATCCATTTTCTGAGCAAGAGTCGTTCGCGGGATCAACTCCAAACTGAACGCCGAAGCTCCGGAGGCGGCAACCGCCGCTGTCTTCGCTACATTCCGGAACGGATCCAAAAAACTGATCGTCACCGTTCCTTCGTTTATGCGGGAAAAATCCTGATTGGTCAGCGCATGGACCGAGGTGACGATCTGCGCCCGGGCAAGGGCCGCTCCCCGGTCCGTGATGATCTCACAACCGGCCTTGGTATAGGCATCGTCGGAAAAGCCAGACGCAACCCCGGCCCCGGATTCGACCAACACCGACATGCCCAGTTCTTTAAATTTGGTTGCGGAATCCGGAGTGACCGCGACGCGAGGGTCAGGCGGTTCGGCTTCGCACGGGCAAAACAAAAACAACATTTCCGTGATGATGGACCCACCGCCGCTCGCAGGTCAAGCAGCACGGTGGAACTTCGGTTTGAATTCCGCCTACAGCCAGCACATGCGTGGAAACTTCCTCCGCTTCCAAGCTCCAATACCCAGCGCCGATGATCCGAATTGTCCCGCCGCGCAGGGTAAAACGCAGGTCAATGCTCCGCGTCCGTCGAACCCCACCAATTGCCAGCGCACTTCATCGCGGGCCAGAGGGGTATCGGATGAACAGGCGATGTGGGTCCTCAAACGCGAAGGGAACCGTCAAAAAATCCACGCCGTGCTTCTACACGTTCGCGGCTTCCTTGGTCCAATCCCACTCGAATATCACACACGGAAATCACCACCTGGATTTTGATTTCCACCCCACGTTATCAAAAGAAACAACAGCCGGGAGGTGGATAAAGTCGGATTTTCCAGGTTATGAGAGCAATACCTTCCGGCGGCGGCGCAGAAGGACGATGCCGAGCAGCCCTCCGATGGCCAGGGCACAGGTCGAAGGCTCCGGCACGGCGATATAGCTGGGGTCGTGATACATGAAGAAACCCTGGCCCTCGACATACGTGAAGATATTCCCCAGCCCATCGTATTGAAGAAAGGACCCCACTCCGGCGGGGCTGCCGGCGATGAGCCCGCCATCGACCCAACCCGGGTCCGGCGCGGGAGGATGAAAGGTGCCGAGGAGGGTGCCGTCGAGATCGAAGACCGAGCCACCGCCGAGGCCGTCACCCAGATAAATGTGCCCTTCCAGGCTGATCGCCAGGCTGGTCGAGAAAACAGTGACGCCGTCCGGCAGGAAAAACTGTCCGTGATACTCGCCGGTTGCGAGGTCGAACTTCTCGATGCGGTTCATCCCATTACTCTCGCCCGCCTCGTCCAAGCCGTAGTCTAGCACGTAGAGCAGCCCGTCCGGTCCCACGTTCATGGCTGTGGGATTGGAGAGTTCACCAGGTCCTGTGCCCTGCGCGGTGACCAGAGGCGTCAATTGTTCAGGCTCGCCTCCTGATGAATTTGGAACATTTGGACCGGGAATAAACGTATCTGCCGAGTAAATTCCCCCGTTCGTTGTTATGAGTGAGGTGTAAAAGCCCGTTGCGAGCAAGGCCTTGCCCGGGGTGTAGGGCGGGCCGGAGGGGTCGGTTGAGAGGGTTCTAAAGTCCCAGCGCGTTCGCTCGACGACATTGTAGGCGTAGAGGGCGTTGCGGCTCCCCGTCATGGCGGCATTCTGTGTAGAATAATTGTCGGAGACGTTCGGTCCGACATTCACCGTCGTGATCGGCGTGTAGCTAACCTCCGTCCCACCGGTTAAGACGATCTCGGCGCTAAAAGCGTTACTAAATGGGCTCCAGCCGATGATTCCATCGGGCCCATAGGAAAAGGAATAATGCCTTTGGGTGGAGAAGAGGTGGAAAGATGCGGATCCATTGCCCGAATAGGTGGGAGGGCCATGGAAATCGCCGGTGTAGTTACGATAATAGAGGGCGATATTGGTGTTGAGGACCGTGCTGTGTTCGAAGTCCACGTTGATGTGGTCGACATAGTTGAGGACGTCGCTGGTCTGCGCGTCGAGCGGGGCCGCCGCGAGAAACAAGGCAGCCAGGGAATAAAGGAGGCGAAGGCAGACGGTGTGGCGCTGGCGACGAGCACCCGGGACGCCCGTCGTGATCCGGGAAAGCGGGCTGCGGAGATTGTTGGAATTTGTCATCGGGGTGTTTGCATAGGTCTGGAATTTCGGAACGGACGGCAGCGTGATGCGCGCGGGTTATGGCGGCACACCGATGGGCTTAAGCGCTGCTTTGCACACAACGACGGGGAAGGTGACAGGAATCCGCCGAAGTGAATAGACCCCTAAACAGAGGGTAGAGAGCCCGCGAACCATCCACTTCCCGGCTCTCCATCAAACAATGGGGATGAGGGAAGAAAAGGAGCAAGATGGGAGCAATGAAAATAGGAATAAGAGGGTATCGGTACGTGGGGAGTGAGAGTGGGGAAAAGGAAATCGTGCACGTGGAGTTGGAGCACAGGGGA